>JARGNS010000029.1:0-13385 GCA_029213105.1 Planctomycetota bacterium | reverse complement strand
GAGCGGCCAGTTCGCGCGTCGGCTCAAGGATCAGCGACCGCGGCATCCGCGCGCAGGCCCCCGAAGAGGTTCACGCGTCCGCCCGGGGCCACGCTGCGCAGGGCCATGGCCCAGGCTTCCGGCGTGCCCGCGGCCTCGACGACGAGGTCGGCCTGGGCGGCGTCGGCGTCGAAGTCCTCGACCCCGACGGCCGTGTCGGCGCCCAGGGCCCGCGCGGTCGCCTCGCGCTCCGGACGCCGGCCCACGGCGGTGACGCGCACCCCGCTCGCAGAGAGGACGCGTACCCACAGGAGGCCGAGCGGCCCGGTGCCGAGGACGACGGCGTGCTCGCCACGGCGCGCGGGTGTCCGGTCGCTGCCCTTCACGACCGTGGCGAGCGTCTCGCTCAAGGCGGCGGTACGCAGGTCGAGGCCGGGGGGGACGGGGTGCAGGTGCTGCGCCACGATGCGTGCCGGTACGAGCAGCTGCTCGGCGAAGAAGCCCGTGAGCCAGACCATGTCCTCGCACTGGGCGGTCATGCCGCGGGCGCACATGCGGCAGGCCCCGCAGGGGGCCGAGTTCGCCGGGACGACGCGGTCGCCGACCTGGAAGCGGGAGACCCCTGCGCCCACGGCGTCGATCGTGCCTGCCCCTTCGTGGCCGAAGGGCAGCGGGGGGCGGCCCATGGTGGCGTGGTACCCGCGGCGCCAGATCTTCGTGCAGGTGCCGCCCGTGAGCGCGGCTTCGACGCGCACGCGCACTTCGCCGGGGCCGGGGGCCGGTCGCGGGACATCCTCGATGCGCAGGTCACGGGGGCCGTGCAGCACCGCAGCGCGCATCGTGTTGCCGTCAGGCGTCGCGCCGGCGTCATTCATGACGGGCCCCGTCCTGGGTCACGAGGACCTTGCAGACCTCATCGCTGGCCGTCGCCGCGACGCGCAGCGCCTCGGCGGTCTCGTCGAGATCGAAGCGATGGGTGATCAGCGCATCCAGCTCGATGGCGCTGTCGAAGACGATGGAGGCCGTCTCCTCGACGAGATCGACCGAGGCCGAGTAGCTGCCGACGACGCGCTTCTCGTCCACGCAGATCGCGCCGAGATCGAGCGGGGCCTCCTCGCCGCGGCGGGTATTGGCGAAGAGCATGATCGTGGCACCCGGTCGCGTGGCCGCGAGGGCCTCGGTCACGGGCGCGCCACCTGGCGCGGCGATGATCGCGCAATCGGCGCCCCGCCCGTGGGCCAGCTCGCGGCAGGCCTCGGTCAGGTCGTCCGTGCGCGGATCGACCGCATCCACCGCGCCGAGCGCGATGGCGCGCCGGCGCCGGCCGGGGAGCGGATCGCTCGCGATGACCTCCGCACCCTCGCGCACCGCGAGCTGCAGCAGGATCAGTCCGATGCTGCCGAGGCCTGCGATGAGGACGAGATCCCCTTCGCGGATCTCGAGCTGGCGCACGGCCTTCAGGCAGGTGTTCACGGGCTCGATGAACGCGGCGCGCTCGAAGGCCACGTGATCCGGCACCGCGGTGAGCCCGCCGTCGCGCACGATCCACGGCATCACCCGGATGTACTCGGCGTAGCCGCCCCCGGCCGGCTCGTAGCCGGCGGTCACCCCCGTGCGGCGGTAGGTCGGGCACTGGGCGTAGAGCTGGCGTCGGCCGTACCACGAGTCGCGGTCCGGCACGTGGTGGTAGACGGCGACCCGGTCCCCGGCGCGCCAGCCGTCAACGGCGCCCTCGGTGGCCACGATCGTCCCGGCCGTTTCGTGGCCGAGAACCCGGGGGGGCGGGGCCAGGCCGTACTCGACCTTCTTGATGTCGGTCCCGCAGACGCCGCAGGCCGCCACGCGCACGAGGACCTCGCCCGCCTCGAGGGCGGGAACCGGGAGCGTCTCGAGGCGGACGTCGCCGCGGCCGTGGTAGACGGCCGCCTGCATCTGGGCGGGAAGCGCCATGGGGTCGCGATCCTATCCGCTCCCGGGCCTCCCGGACGTAGACTCCCGGGCCCTGGCAGGAGGACGCGATGCGCTGTGTGGTGATCCGGGAGCACGGCAGCTACGACAAGCTGCTCTTCGAAGAGCGGGACAGCCCCGTTCCTGGACCCGGCGAGGTCCGCATTGCAGTCAAGGCCGCGGGCCTCAACCACCTGGATGCCTGGGTCCGCCGCGGCGTCCCGGGCCACGCCTTCCCGCTGCCCATGGTGCCGGGCTGCGACGGCTCGGGGGTCATCGATGCCCTGGGCGCCGGCGTCGAGGGGCTCGCCGAGGGCCAGCGTGTACTGATCGCACCCGGCGTCACCGACGGCGCGGATGCCGCTACGGCGGCAGGCCTCGATCACCTCTCGGCCCGCTACGGGATCTTCGGCGAGACGCGTGACGGGACGTGCGCCGAGTACACCGTGGTGCCGGCGCGCAACGCGATCCCGATCGCGGATCACATCTCGTTCGAGGATGCGGCCGCCTTCCCGCTCGCCATGTTGACCGCGTGGAACATGCTCATGCGTCGCGCGTGCATCGAGCCCGGCGAGAGCGTGCTCATCCACGCCGCGGGTAGCGGCGTCTCGAGCGCGGCCATCCAGATTGCCAAGCTCGCAGGCGCAGGACAGATCCTGGCCACGACCTCCAGCGAGGCGAAGGCGGCGCGTGCACGCGAGCTCGGCGCCGATGACGTGATCGACTACACCGATCCCACCTGGTCGAAGCAGGTGAAGAAGCTGACGGCGGGCCGCGGCGTCGACGTCGTCATCGACCATGTCGGGGAAGCCACGTTCGGCGGCTCCCTCAAGACGCTCGTGCGTGGCGGGCGCTACGCGTTCTGCGGCGCCACGACGGGTGCCCAGGCAGCACTGCACCTGAACCTCGTGTTCTTCAAGAACCTCAGTGTCCTCGGCAGCACGATGGGCAGTCTCGGTGACATGCATCGCCTGGTCGGCCTGCTGGAAGCCGGCAAGCTGCGTCCCATCGTCGATGCCGTCCTGCCTCTGGCGGACGTGGGGGAGGCGCACCGCCGCCTCGAGGCGCGCGAGGTGTTCGGCAAGCTGGTGCTCACGCCCGGAACGGAGTCCGCATGAACTACGAGACGATCCAGGTCGAGGTGGAGGATGGCCTCGCCACCATCACGCTCGATCGCCCCGAAGTACGCAACGCCATCAACCAGCAGATGGTCGATGAGCTGCATGTGGCCCTCGAGAGCCTCGAGACCCACGAGGATGTCCGGGCGCTGATCCTGACCTCCAGTGGCGGCAAGGCGTTCATGTCGGGGGCGGACATCGCCGAGTTGCGCGATCGACGTAGCGAGGACGCGCTGAAGGGCATCAACGCGAACTTGTTTGCGCGCCTCGAGCGGTTTCCGCGCCCGACGGTTGCCGCCGTCATCGGGTGGTGTCTGGGTGGGGGCTGCGAGCTCGCGCTCTGCTGCGACTTCCGTGTGGCCGGTCTCTCCTCACGCTTCGGCCAGCCCGAGGTCGGTCTCGGCATCATGGCCGCCGCGGGGGCGACGCGACGTCTGCCGGCGCTGATCGGCCTGGGCCCGGCGCGCAGGCTGCTCTTCACGGGGGAGATCATCGACGCCGAGGAGGCCCAGCGTATTGGCCTCGTCGATCAACTCGCCCCTGACGAGCTGGTGATGAGTGCCGCGCGCTCTTGGCTCGAGCCGATCCTGAAGCAGGCGCCCGAGGCGGTGCGGGGGACAAAGCGCGCCGTCCAGACATGGGTGCATGGCGCCGACGAAGAGGAGTTGCTCGCGCTGGACAATGCGATCCAGTCCGAGCTGTTCGAGAGTCCCGACAAGTTCGCGCGCATGGACGCCTTCCTCGCGCGGCGTGCGAACAAGAAGAAGTAGGAGATCCGATGGACATCCAGAACGTGCTCGTGATCGGTGCCGGCACCATGGGGCATGGCATTGCCCACGTCGCCGCGGCCTCCGGCTGCAAGGCCTTCCTCTACGACGTCGATGCCGACGCCGTGCAGCGTGGCCTCGCCAAGGTGAAGGCCAACCTCCAGAAGGGCGTCGATCGAGGCAAGGTCACCCAGGAGGCCATGGACGCCGCGCTCGCGAACCTCGCCGCCGCACCCGCGGACCTCGCGGAGGCCGGGGCGGGCATGGACCTCGTGGTCGAGGCCGTGCCGGAGCGCATGGAGCTCAAGCAGGCCATCTTCAGCACCCTGGGTGCCGCCTGCCCGGCGCACGCCATCCTGGCGACGAACACGTCGTCCCTGCCCGTCACGGAGATCGCCTCGCACAGCGGCCGTCCCGAGCGGGTGATCGGCATGCACTTCTTCAACCCGGTGCACCTGCTGAAGCTCCTCGAGATCGTGCGGACGGAGCAGACCTCCGACGAGGTCGTGGCCGCCACGCAGGCGATCGGCGAGCGCTTTGGCAAGACGTGCGTCGTCGTGAAGGACTCTCCCGGCTTTGCCACGAGTCGCCTTGGCCTCGCGCTCGGCCTCGAGGCCATTCGCATGGTCGAGGAGGGCGTGGCCAGTGCCCAGGACATCGACACGGCGCTCGAGCTCGGCTACCGGCATCCCATGGGCCCGCTCAAGCTGACGGACCTCGTGGGCCTGGACGTGCGCCTCGGCATCGCCGAGCACCTGGCCAATGTGCTCGATGACCGCCGCTTCGCCCCGCCGCAGCTGCTGCGCGACATGGTCGCGGCCGGCAAGCTGGGCAAGAAGAGCGGTCAGGGCTTCTACGACTGGAGCTGAGTTCGTCGTCCGGGGCGTTGACGCGCCCCGGCGGGAACCCTACGGTGCTGCGGGCCGCATGGGCGGCCTTGCGGGAGTGATCTGCCATGGCCGAGTACGACGATGAGCGCTATCTGATGGGCGAGGACGAGCCGGGGGACGAGGTCCCGCGGGGGCGGCGCCCGCGGCTGGAGCCCCCTCGCGGCACGCTGCTCCTCGTGCTCGGCATCCTGGGCCTCGTCGTGTGTCCTCTCACGGGACCCTTCGCATGGATGATGGGCAGCGAAGACATCCGCAAGATCGACGCGGGCCGCATGGACCCCGCCGGCCGTGATCTCACGCAGGCCGGGCGGATCATCGGCATCATCGTGTCGGTGCTGATGATCATCGGTGTGGCCATCTTCGCCCTTGCGATGATCGTCGGCCTCTTCGCGGCCGGCTCCAGCAGCACCAGCTACGGCGGGTAGGCCCGCGTGACGCGCGAGCACAGGTCGATCCCGGTCTTCGCGCGGCGAGCGGCTTGAGCCTCGTGGAGTTGCGACTGGAGCGCGCGACCCGTCTCCCGCGGCCACGGTGGTGGTTCGTTGCCCTCTTCGCGGTGTGGATCGCCTGGATCCTGCTCGCGAGCGCGTCCTTTGGCGGGGGGGCGGACGCCCGCCCGCTCTGCCACTTCCGCGCGCTCACGGGCGTGCCCTGTGTGGGCTGCGGCGGTTCGACCGGCGCGCGGGCCATCCTCGACGGCCAGCCCGAGCGCGCGTTCGACCTGAACCCCGGACTGTTCTTCCTGCTGACGGTGTGGCTGGCCCTCTTCGTGCGGCGCCTCGTCACGGGGCGTCGCATCGTCGCGCGCTTCTCGCCGCGGGGGCGCAAGGTCGCGTGGAGTGTCGCGGCCGTGCTTTTCGCCGTTGCGTGGGCCTACGTCATCTGGCGTCAGGGACGGGGCGCATGACGGCGCCCGTGATCAGCGCGCCGGGGTGGTCCTGGTGGGCGCGCCTGCCCCTGCTGGGGATCGCCGTGGTGTTCGGAGTCGGCGTCTTCGCCGGGTGGATCCCCCTGGACGGGGACGAGACCTGGTGGCTGGCGGTGTTCGGCGTGCTCGGGGGCGGCTTCGGCATCCCCGTCACGCTGATGAGCTGGCGCCGCTTCGAGGCGGACGCCCGGGGCCTGCGGGTCGTGCGGCTTGGCCGCCAGCAGCTCTACCGCTGGTCTGACATCGCCGCGCCCACGACGCGCGTGCTGGAGCCGGACGCGATGCACCACCGACCCCAGGACCACATCGGCTTGGCCACGGAGCCCGGCCTGCACGTGAACACGGTGCGGCTCGGCAATGGGCGCGTGGTCTGCGAGCTCTCCCCCGCGTACACGAACCGGCGTGCGTTCCTGTCCGCCGTGCGTGAGTTCCGGCGGACGGCGGACGAGCCGGGCTCATGACCCAGGGCGCCGGCCCTGGCCGCGACCACCTCGGCGAGGAGCTGGTCCCAGACGGAGGCCTCGCGGGCTCGGACGTCCCGCGGCAAGCGCTCCTCGGGGTGGCCACGCGGGGAAACAGGGCGCGTCGCACGCCGGTCATCGTGCCCCGACCTTGATCGGGATGCGGCGGGCGCGTCCAATGCCTGCCCCCCTGGAGGCCGCACGATGAGTGACTCGACCGCCACACCGGCCCCCGCGCCCAGCGCCCTGCCCGCCGAGGCCCTGCGCTGGCGCTGCGATCCCTCGATCTTCAAGTTCGAGACCACCGACGACGTCACCCCCGTCCGGGATGTCGTGGGTCAGGACGTCGCCGTCGAAGCCCTGCGCTTCGGCCTCGAGACCTCGGCGCCGGGCCAGCACGTCTTCGTGCGCGGCATCACGGGCACCGGGCGTGGCACGCTCGTGCGTCATCTGCTCGACAGCATCAAGCCCCAGTGCGGCCTCGCGCCGGACCGCTGCTACGTCTTCAACTTCCAGCAGCCGGACCGGCCGCGGCTGCTGACGCTGGCGCGCGGCACGGGCGAGGCGTTCCGCAAGCGGATGGACCGCGTCATCACCTTCGTGCGCGAGGAACTCACCGAGGGGCTCTCCTCGGATGTGCTGAAGGCGCGCACCGGCAGCATCGAGAAGGAGGCGACCGCCTCCATGGAGGCCCTCGCCAAGCCGTTCGAGGACGAGTTGCGTGAAGCGGGCCTCATGCTGATGCGCATGCAGGCCGGACCGGTCCAGCGTCAGGCCATCGTGCCCGTCATCGAGGGCGAGCCCGCGCCGCCCGAACGCATCGAGGCGCTGCGTCGCGAGGAGAAGCTCTCCGATGAGGATCACGAGAAGCTCATCGAAAAGATCAAGTCCTTCACGGAGCGCATGCAGGCGCTCGGCGAGAAGATGCAGGAGATCCAGGGGGAGCGGCTCGAGAGCCTGAACACGATCATCACGGACGAGGCGCGTGGGTTGATGACGTCTGCGCTCTCCAAGCTCCGTAAGGAATACCCCGGTCAGGACGTGCAGCGCTTCCTCGACGCCGTCGTCGAGGACCTCGTCGAGCGTCGGCTGGGGGAGTTGGCCGAGGGTGGCGCCTTCGCCGAGCGCTACCGCGTGAACGTCGTCTCCAGTCACGAAGCGGGGGAGGGCTGCCCGACCATCCTCGAGCACGCCCCCTCGGTACAGGCCCTCCTCGGCACCATCGACCGCTCGCTCGACCCCGACGACAACGTGCCCGCGCCGCAGATGATGATCCGCAGCGGCTCGCTCCTGCGTGCCGATGGCGGCTTCCTCGTGATCGAGGGGCGTGATCTCTTGATGGAACCGGGGGCCTGGAAGACCATCATCCGGGCGCTGCGCAGCAACTCGATCGAGCTCGTGCCGCTCGCCATGCAGGGGCCCTGGCAGAGCGTGGCCCTCAAGCCCGATCCCATCCCGATCGAGGTGAAGGTCGTCCTGATCGGCGACGCGGGGCTGTACTACGCGCTCGACGCGCAGGACTCCGACTTCCGCGACCACTTCAAGGTGCTCGCGGACTTCGAGACCACGCTGCCGCGCTCGGACGAGACACTGCAGCACTACGCCCGTGTTCTCGCGCGCATCCAGGCGGACAGCCAGGTGAAGAAGCCCTACGACCAGGGGGCGGTGGCCGCACTCTGCGAGCACGGCGCTCGAATCGCTGCGCAGCCGGACCGGATCACGGCACGCTTCGGGCGCCTGGCCGATCTCGCCCGCGAAGCGGCCTACCTGGCCGACAAGGAGGACGACGCGTGCGTCACGGCGGAACACGTGGTGCGCGCCGTCCGACGCACCAAGGCGCGCGCGGATCTGCCGGCGCGGCGCTTCCGCGAGATGATCGCGCGCGGCGTCATTCGCGTGCACACCCAGGGCAAGGCCATCGGGCAGGTCAATGGACTTGCGGTGATGTCGGCGGGGCCGCTCACCTACGGCTTCCCGAACCGCATCACGGCGACGATCGGGCCGGGGACGGCAGGCACGATCAACATCGACCGTGAGGCCGAGCTGAGCGGGGCCATCCACACCAAGGGCTTCTACATCCTCGGTGGGTTGCTGCGCTACCTGCTGCGGACGGATCACCCGCTCGCGTTCAATGCGTCCGTCGCGTTCGAGCAGAGCTACGGCGGTATCGACGGCGACTCGGCCTCCGGTGCCGAGATGTGCTGTCTGCTGAGTGCCCTGACGGACCTACCCCTCGATCAGGGGCTGGCCATGACGGGCGCGATCGATCAGGTCGGCAACATCCTGCCGATCGGCGGCGTGAACGAGAAGATCGAGGGCTTCTTCGACGCCTGCCGCGACTCGGCGGCGCTGACGGGTTCCCAGGGCGTGATCATCCCGCAGACGAATGCGGGCGATCTCATGCTGCGCGCCGACGTCGTCGAGGCCTGCGCCGCCGGCCGGTTCCATATCTACGCCGTGGACTCGATCCACGAGGCGTTGACCTTGTTCACGGGCTGCGAAGCGGGCCAGCGCGGCGAAGACGGCGCCTACCCCGCGGACTCCGTACTGGGCATCGCCCTGCGGCGGGCCTACGACTACTGGAAGATGGCCATCCGTCGGCAGGAGAGCTAGGGGATCTTCGTGATCCGGTAGATGCCCGTGAAGGTCGAGACGTAGAGCGACCCGTCGGCGGCCACGCAGGCGTCGAGCGGGTGGTTGCTCGAGCCCGAGAGTTCGAACCGGCAGAACTCGGTCTCGCTGTCGATGTCCGTGAACGCGCCGCCCGACATCTCGAACCGCCGGATGGTGTGGTCGTCGTACGACGCCATGAACAGGTCGTTGGCGTACTCCGCGCCCCAGCCGGTGCCGTCGTGCCAGCAGAGGGCCGTCGGCACGATCACCGTCTGGTAGTTGCGGATCTTGAAGCCGAGTTGGCCTGCCGGCGGCGTGCCGCCCCAGGCGAAGTTCTTCGCCGGCTGCAGGAAGTTCAGTTCGTCGTCCGCGGCCGGTCCGTTGTCGATGCCGAAGAGACCACCCGTGGTGGGGTGGACCGCGAGTCCGAAGGTGTTGCGTAGGCCGCGGCACCATTCGGGGTCGCTCGAGAAGGGGTTGTCCCCGGGGATCGAGGCCACCCCGCCGCTGACGTCGAAGCGCAGGACCTTGCCGGCGAGGGACGTCATGGACGGTGCCTGGGCGTTGTTCGGATCCTGGATGTCGCCCAGGCTGACCAGCAGCATGCCGAGGCTGTCGAAGAGGATCTCGCCGCCGTTGTTGATGCCGCCGGGCGGCGCCACGGGGAGGTTGTCGATGACGACCGTCGCGTTCGTGCCGACGTTCGCCGCGTCCGTGTAGCGCACGACCTGGATGCGGTCCTGGGTCATGTCCATGGCGACGCCGGGGACGCAGGCCAGCACGTAGACGTGTCCACTCGACTGGAAGTCCGGCGCCAGGGCCAGGCCGAGCAAGCCCATGTGCCCGCCCTGCAGCACGCTGAGGCTGGCGAACGGCGTCGGGAGCAGTCCCGTACCCGGACCGGTACCCGGCACGAAGACGCGCACGTTCCCCGTGTCGACCTCGAGGTAGAGGATGCGACCGTCGACCGGGGTCTGGACGAACTTGGCGATCTTCGCGGGGGCGGGGAGCCCCGGCTCGAGCACGACCTCGGCATCGAAGCCTTGGACCAGCATCTCGATCGCCGCAGGCAGCGCGGCGCCTACGGTGATCGAGAGGTCATCCGTGGTCTGCCCCTGGCTGTTGCTGGCCGTCACCGTGTAGGTGGCCGTGCCGGCCTCCGCCGTCGGCGTGCCCGAGATCACGCCCGTGGTCCCGTCGAGACTCAGCCCCAACGGTAGCGCCGGACTCACCATCCACATGGTGGGAGCACTGCCCTGCACGGCGGGCAGGTTGGGTGTGATGGCCGTGCCGACCCGGTAGAAACCCGGATCGACGGCGTACTGCAGCCCGGTCGGTCCCTGCGGCGCCGGATCGGAGCCGCCTCCGCCGCAGGCGGCCACGAACGTCAAGAGGAGCAGGATTGCGCTTGCGCGCGTCAGGGGAGCTCGTTGCATGGTTCGTTCCGCTTCCGTGCCTACTGGACGTAGCCGAGGCTGGTGTTGATGTCCTGGCTCTCCGGGAAGACGAGGGCGCCGTTGCCGCCGAGGTGGTTGGTGACGGCTTCACGGAAGATGTCCCTGTAGTCGAGCTCGTAGTGCAGCCAGTTCTGGTCGGCGATGTCGGACTCGGTGATGTCGGGGCCGTAGAGCTTCGTGCCCTGGGCCAGGTTGCCGCCGATCGCGAAGAACGTGTTGCCGTGGCCGTGGTCCGTTCCGTTGGAGCCGTTCTCGAAGTTGCGGCGACCGAACTCCGACGAGACCAGGATCAGCATGTCGTTCCAGACGCCCATGTCCTTGCAGTCGTCGGCGAAGGTGCCGATGGCGTGGTCGAGGCGCTGGATGAGATTGGCCTGGTTGCCCGTCTCGTTGCCTTGGTTGCCATGCGTGTCCCAGCCACCGAAGCCGGTCATGAAGGCGCGCGTCTCGAAGCCGCCCCGAATCAAGATGGCGGCATCCCTCAGGTAGCGCGCCGGCGTGCCGTTGCCGTAGTCCTCGGAGTGCGGCGACCCGCTCATCTCGTCTTCGTAGCTGGCTACGGCGGCCTGGATCGAGTCGGTCAGCTGCACGCCCTGGTCCAGGGCGTTCTTGGCCTCCGTCGTGAGCCCGGTGCCGGAGAAGTCCTGCAGCACGTTGGCCAGCGCGTCGAGGCGGTGGGCGTGGTCCGTGCTGCCGATGCTGCTCGTGCTGAAGTTGAACCCGGAGAGCGAGCCCGCCATGAACGGGTTCGAGTTGCCGCCTTCGAACTCCAGCGGCCGGCCGACGCCGATCGCGGCGGCACCCATGGACGTGGGCGCGTGCAGATCCGCGTAGCGGGCCATCCAGCCGCTTTCGTCGATGCCCAGGGGGTTGAAATCGCCGCGCACGCCCCAGCTGTGGATGTCCTGGCTGATGAAGTGGCTGAGGTTCTGGGACGGGTAGCCGACCATGCGGAACGCGACCGCCTCACCCGCGTTGAAGAGGCCCGCGAGGCGCGTCATCATCGGATGCAGGGCGTAGTCGGTCTCGCCGATGTCCAGTGCGTTGCCGGGCTGGATCTGGATCGTGGGACGGCGCGTGTAGTACGCCGAGTTCGTGATCGGCACGAGAAGGTTGAGCCCGTCGTAGCCGCCGAAGCCGAACATGGACACGAGCCGTCGGTGGCTCACGAGGGGTGCCCCGCTGGCCTCGGACAACAGGCCGCGGCCCAGCGGGCCGAGCGCGGCGATGCCGGCGCCGGCCAAGGTGTAGCGCAGGATGTCGCGCCGAGTGACGTTCTTCGGGAGATGCTTGGAACCCATGGTCTCTCTCCTTTCCTCTAGCGCGTCTGGTAGGTGGGGTGTTGGGCGAGGATCCAGAGCAGGCCGCGTACGCGCCGCTCGGCCTCTGCCGCGTTGCCGATCGGATCGAACGGATCCGGACTGACCGTGCCGTTCGAGGCCCGCTCCGTGTCCAGGTAGGTGATGACGCTCGTGCGCTCGTCGCTCGAGAGCGTGACATGTAAGCGCAGGGCCAGGGCATCGACGGTGGCCGCCGCGTCGGCATCCGGGGTGGGCAGCAGGGCGAGGGCCGTGATGCCGAACGTGCCCTGGAGGCCTTCGGCCTGCTCCGTGATGTAGTTGAGCAGGTTGGCGCGGTCGATCATGCCCTGGGCGGAGAGCCACTGGGTGCCTCCGGGCCAGCCGTCCACGGTGGGCGGTTGCGTCGGCCGGTGCCCCATCAGGACCAAGCGGCGATCGAGCTGGACAGGATCCCCGACGAGGTTCGTCGTGCGGATGAACCCGACGATGTGCTCGACCGGGCCCTTCACGAAGCCGGCCTTGGCCTCATCGGAGAAGAAGGCCTCCGACTGGAAGAGCTTCATCAGCACGGGCTTGAGTTCCCAGCCGCCGGCGCGCAGGTCGTTCGCGAGCTCGTCGATGACGGACTGCGGCGGGTTCTCGTAGCAGAAGTACTGCAGCAGGGAGCGGATGATCCACTGACCGACGCGGCTGACGCCCGTCGCGGCCTCGTTCGTGCCGAGCACGATGTCGACCATCTGGTCGTACTCGTCGACCTCGCCGGCCCCCGGTGTCTGCGCGGGAATGACCACGCCCAGGACCGTCTTCTCCTCGTGATCATGCCGAGCCGGATCGAACTCGATGAAGCTCTTGCCGGTGTCCGAGTCGAAGCGCTGGCGGTAGCCCGTGAAGGCGCGGGCGGCCTCCTCGATGTCCGTCTGCGTGTACTCGATGTCGACGCCGAGGCAGAAGAGCTCGAAGAACTCGCGCCCGAAGTTTTCGTTCGGCGCGCTGTCGAGGTTGTTGATGCCGTCCAGCCAGACCATCATCGCGGAGTCGCGTGCCATGTCGAGCAGGAGCGTGCGGAGGTTGCCCGCACCGCCCTTGCGCCAGAGGTTCACGTGATCGATGAAGTAGTGGGTGTTGCTGCCGCTGAGGACGGTCGTGGCCGTGGCGAAGTGCTCGTGCCAGTGGAACGCGAGGTTCTCCTGGAACGGGTTGTCGTTGAGGATCATCATGTACAGCCACCAGCGGGCGAGGTCGCTCTCGGAGGGGAAGTCGCCCTCCGGGTCGTTCTCGTCCTCGAGGTAGACCGCCTTCGCGTCGAGCTCCAGCTGCGTGGTCGGCCCGAAGGTCGTCATCGCATCGACGTACGCCGGGAAACCGAGCTGGGCGATGGCGTCGTAGTGCGCCTGGCTGAAGCCGAAATGTGTCCGCTGCAGGAAGTGGCGGATGTCGGCGTCGGTGAGGGCGGCCTTCGGTGCCAGCGAGAGCATGGCCGGTCCGGGCGCAGGACCGGGCCCGGGCGCGAGGGTGCCACCACCACCACCACCGCAGGCAGCCAGTGCCAGGGTCGTGCAGAGGAGGAGCGCGGCCATGAACGGGCGGCGGCGCGGCGTGTCCGGGGTTCGGGTGGGGAGCGGCGGGTGCATCGGGGAGCCTCCGGGGCACCCCGGCGACCGTGCGGAGGACGACGGGTCTCGGGTCGAGGCCGTCCTCCTGGGGTGCGCGGGGGGTGCGGATGCGATGTGCGGATCGTAGGGTGCGGGGCTCGCGTGGCCGCGAGCCTTCAGGCGAGCCACCGGGTCGGCCCTCCGGCCAACCGTGTGACGGACGTAACCCCTGTCGTGTGCCCGACGGCCGGAACCGTCCGGTTCGCCTCCGGACCCCGTAGTCCCTCCGAAGGCGTGCTGGCCTTGCATAGCTGTACCCGTCAGACGTCGGA
>JARGNS010000028.1:7891-16114 GCA_029213105.1 Planctomycetota bacterium | reverse complement strand
GCGCGCTTCTCGGGCTGGTCCGTCTTGAGGTACTCGCGGATGCCCGTCGCCATGACCGCGGCGATGCGATCGATCTCATCGAGCCGCAGGCCGTCTTCCTGCGGCACGAAGGCCTCGCGGCCGTCGGAGAGGGTCTTCCACTCGCCGTCGTACGCGAGGTCCTTGCGCAGTTCGACCTCGATGGCGTTCGGGCGGTACGCCGAATAGCGGTAGCGCTCGACGGCCTCGAAGTGGTTGCCCTCGACCCACGTGCACAGCGCCCGCAAGGCCTCGTGCTGCTCGTCGCCGATGTCGCGGCCGATCCACGGGTGATCGATTTCGAGCAGGTTCACCCAGAGCGGGGCGAAGCGCTCGACTTCGGCATCGCTGGCAATGCGCTCGACCAGCTGCTGCAGGTGCCGGATGTAGCAATACACCTGCAGGCGCATCTCGGCGCCGCCCAGCGGCAGGAAGTACGGCGAGTTGACGGCCACCGGGAGGTAGTTCTTCTCGAGCATCAGCGCCATGCGGTAGGCGAGCGCCCGGTCCGCCGTGAACTCCGCAAGGCGATCGGGGAAGACCGGCGGGTACACGCTTGCAGGCAGGCGCGCGTACTCGTGGTACTCGAACGGCGTGAAGATCAGGCTGGTCTTGGGGCGGCGATGGCCTTCGCCTGCACGCTCGTCGTAGGTGTGCACCGTCACGCGCGTGAGCCGGCTGTCCTTGACCTCCTTGTCGACGAAGGCCTCCTCGCAGCGCGCGTAGAGAGCCTGGGACACGGGGTCGAAGCAGGTCTTCAGCGCGTCCTCGCCCATCTGCGCCGAGAGCAACTCGCTGCCCGGGGGGAAGAGCGCGCGGCGGCCGAGGTGGCCCGCCTCGGGGACCGACCAACCGCGAAACCGGTTGTAGTCACACACGACGCGAGCGGCCTGCACGTTCTGGTACCCGCGCAGGCCCAGGTGGAACGCCAGCCGCTCGGCCAGCGCGGACGCACCCCAATCCCGCTCGCGCACGAAGGCGTCCTTCACCGAAGCGCGGAACGTGCCGTCCTCCTCGAAGAACGGAGCGAGCGTCGTGGGCACACGCGTACCGTCATGGACGACATCCACGACCACGTGGGAGTCCCAGTCGGCGACGCGATCCGGGCGAACGCCCCGCAACTCGTACGGGTCATCGACGGGTCCGGCAACGAGATCGAAGGAGGACGGCGTACTCACGGCGGGTGAGGCTACCTCCGGGGCGGGCCCCTGCGAACTGGGGGCAGGGGGCTGCAGGCCGACCGCTAGGCCTCGAGCAACTCGAGACGACGCAGGGCCTCACGCTTGCCGATGCCACGGACGTTCGCCCAGGCTGCGAGCTGCTGCGCACGCGGCTTGCTCTTGCCCTTTTCCCAGTTGTAGATCGTCAGCATGGAGACGCCGACCAACTGGGCGTAGTGCTTCGCGGAGATGCCGAGCCGCTTGCGATCGGCCGCGACCCACTTCGGGGAGAAGCGCGGTGCATCCTGATTGGGCGCCGGCGCGACGGGGGCCTTCTTGAGGCGACGCTTCTCCTGCTTCTGCAGGAAGCCCTGCCCACGCTCGACGTCGGCGAGACGACGCTTCAGGTCAGCGATCGTGTGGCGCTGTTCCGCAATGACCTTCTTGAGCGGGCCAACCTGGCTGCGCGCTTCCTTGCGCGCGAGGCGGGTGATCTCCTCCTTCAGGACGGCTGCGACATTCGGCATGCGGACTCCTACGCAATGCGGATCCCCCGAGCCGCATGGCAAGTCGCATTTATAAGAGCCGCCGACGGCAGGTTGGCCAAAAAGCGACCCACCGCTGGACCGGGCGACCTAGGCTACCGATCCCATCCTTGGGTCCTTGGACGGACGACGAGAGGAAGCCACCCTTGAGCGCAGCGGGACACGGCGGAAGCAAGGCGGGCCGTCGCAAGCATGGTGAGCGCCTCTATGCCCTCGTGACCAAGCGAGCTGGCTCTCAAGCGATCAAGACGTTGCAGGCGGCGTTCACCCACCGCGTCGAGGCGGTACCCGCGGTGACGCGCTCGTACCACGACACGTTCGACCGCCGCCTGGGCCGCGCCGACAGCATTCTCTGCGTGCTCGAGGCCCGTGGTGAGCGCGAGCTACGGCTCGAGACGCTGACGGGCGACCTCCAGCGGCGGCTCGTGACGAAGGCGCCGCCCGCCTTCGCCGCAGACCTTCCCCGTGGTCCGTTCCGTGATGCCCTCGAGCCGCTCGTGGGGATCCGCAAGCTCCTGCCGCAGGCCAAGGTCGTGGGCACGGCACGCAGGCTGTGCGTGCTCTCGAAGGGCGGCAAGACCACCGTGCGCGTCGCGCTGGAGTCGTGGCGTGCCCGTGGCGCAGGCGCCACGACGCCCGAGCTGCTGCTCTTGCGGGTGACCCCCGTCCGCGGCTACGCCAAGCCGGCGCGCGCCGTGGTGCGCATCCTGGAGAAGCAACTGGCGCTCGAAGCGTTGCCTGCAACGGCACTTGCCCAAATGCTGGGCCTCGACCTCCCGGACGAGGGCACCACCCGCGGCTGGCCGCCCCCCATCGAGGCCGGCATGCGGGCCGACGAGGCCGCGCGGGTGATCTACCGCGGGCTGCTCGCCACGATGCGTGCCAACGAGGCCGGCACCCGTGCGCGCACCGACCCCGAGTTCCTGCACGAGTACCGGGTGGCCCTGCGACGCACGCGTGCGGGTCTGTCCCGCCTCAAGGGCCTCTTCCCCCAGCGCACGACCGATCGCTTCAAGCGCGACTTCGCCTGGCTCGGCGCCGTCACGGGCCCCGTCCGCGACATGGACGTCCAGCTCCTGGAGATCCCCTCCTACGAAGCCGACATCGGCAAGAAGGACAGCGCGCAGCTGCAGCCGCTCGTCGCGTGGGTCACCGCCGAAGGGGAGCGCGCCCAGCGCGCGCTCGTCGCCGCGCTCGACTCCGCACGCTACGAACGCCTCATGAAGGCGTGGAGCGCGTTCCTCGAGAAGCCTGCCCCGGCCCGCACGCGCCAGCCCGACGCCGCGCGTCCCGTCGAAGATCTCGCCCGTGAGCGCATCTGGAAGCTGCATCGCCGCATCGTGCGGCACGGACTCGCCATCGACGCGGATACGCCCGCCGAGGCCGTGCACGCCGTGCGCCTCGATGCGAAGAAGCTCCGCTACCTGATGGAGTTCTTCCGGCGTGTGTTTCCTGCGAAGGCCATCAAGAGCCAGATCGCGGCCCTCAAGCGGCTGCAGGAGGTGCTCGGGCGCTTCAACGACTTCGAGGTCCAGCAGGACAAGCTCAAGCACGCGGCGGCATCACTCTCCGATGACGGCAAGCTCCCGCTCGAGGGCGTCCTCGTGATGGGGCAGCTCGTCGAGACGCTGCGTCGTCGGCAGGACGAGGCCCGCGCCGAGATCGAAGGCCGCGTCGCCGGCTTTGCAACGCCGGCCAATCTCGAGCGTGCCGCACGTCTCTTCGCGCCGCGCGCCCAGGAGCAATCCGCATGAAGGTCCTCGCTTGCTACAACATCAAGGGCGGCGTCGGCAAGACGGCGGCCACGGTCAACCTGGCCCACGACTCGGCACGCCAGGGCGCGCGCACGCTCATCTGGGACCTCGACCCCCAGGGTGCGTCGTCCTTCTACTTCCGCGTGAAGCCGAAGGTGAAGGGCGGCTTCAAGCGCCTGTTGATGCGCAAGGGCCGCCCCGAGAACGCCATCCGCGGAACGGACTACGAGGGCCTCGACCTGATCCCGGCCGACTTCTCCGCGCGCCACATGGACATCACGTTCGACCGCACCCGCAAGCCCACGCGCAAGCTGAAGCGGCTCATCAAGCGCCTGGCCAAGGAGTACGACGTCCTCTTCCTCGACTGCGCACCCAGCATCGGCGTGGGGTCCGAGGCACTGTTCGACGTCGTCGACGCCCTGATCGTGCCGACGATCCCCACGACGCTGTCGGTCAACACGCTGCGGCAGCTCAAGAAGCACCTCAAGGGCCGTCGCGGCCGTGCGCCCCTCGTGCTGCCGTTCTTCAGCATGGTGGATGGACGCAAGGCCATGCATCGCAAGATCTGCAAGCATCCCGAAGACCTGGCCTACGAGCCGCTGCGTGCCCGCATCCCCTACGCGAGCACGGTCGAGAAGATGGGCGTGCACCGTGCACCGGTCTGGGCGTTCGCGGCGGGCAGCAAGCCGGCCAAGGCCTACGCGCGCCTCGGCAAGGAGATCCGCGAAGAGCTGGAGTGAGGGGCTACTTGCAGAGGACGGGGCTGCGCTTGCCCAGGGCCTTCTGCAATGCCTTGCGGGCCTTGGGCTCGAGGCCGAAGGCCTCCACCTGGGCGGCGATCTCGGCAGGCTTGCCGAAGCCGGTCAGCCAGCCGTTCACACGCGCGGCCAGCGTGCTCTCGCGGATGCCTTCGGCCGTCGCCTTCTCACCCAGGATCGCCTGCACGAGGCCCTCGCGGCCGCGCAGGTAGTACTTCTGGTGGTAGTCCTCGGCGATCCAGAAGGGCGTCGCGGCCACGATGGCGGTCGTGACCTTGCGCTTGGTGCGCTTCTCGAGGGCGGCAAGCGAGGCCTTCGCCGCTTTCGCCTGCGCAGCACCATGGGTCCAGAGCACGGCCTTGTACTGCGTGGACCACGCGCGCCCGAACGCATCGTGTCCGGCCCAGAACATCGTGAGCAAGGTGTCGTAGCTGATCACCTTCGGATCGAACTCGATCTGGATCGCTTCGGTGTGATCGCCGATGCTGCGGTACGTGGGCTTCTTCTTGGTTCCACCCGCGTAGCCGACGCGCGTTCGCAAGACACCGGGGAGACTCCCAAACTGGGCGTCGGGTCCCCAGAATCACCCGAGGGCGAAGGTGGCGACCGAGGCGCCCCCGGCGCGCGCCGCGTCGGGGGCGATGGCTACGGGATCGTGCGAGTCGGCCATGGCAGCTCCAGGCAGGACCATCGCCAGGCACAGGCCGAGGGCAGGCAGCCAGTCGCGTACGCGATTCGGAAGGACGGTCATGGGCGACAGGGTAGCCGGACCCCGACCGGGGGGCGCGGCCGCCAAGGTCAGAAGCATGCAAAGGTCCAGGATCAACCGCGTCGCCCTCGGCCCCCCTGGCCTCAAGGGCGTGCGGCGGGGCGTGCGGCGCCGTCCGACGAGGTCGCCCGGCCCCCGAACTTCGGCAGGAGCATGCCGGCGCGGTGGCGGTAGCGGCGGTAGGTGTCGCCGAACTCGCGCACGAGGTCCGGCTCCTCGAGGAACACCAGCGCGGCGAGGATGTACATCGTCATCGCCACGCAGAACAGCAGGCGTCCCGCGCTCATGTCGGGCGTGATCCAGATCCCGAGCAGCACGCCGAGCTGGATCGGATGGCGGACATGGCGGTAGAAGCCCGGCATGCGGAACGTGGGCCCGGGCACCGAGCGCCCTCGGACATGCGCCCAGACCTGCGCGAGCCCGAAGAGCTCCCAGTGGCTGAGCATGAAGGTCGCAGCGACGAGCACGGTCCACCCCAGCCCCTGCAGGATGTAGAGCGCCACGCGCAGCGCCTCGTGCTCGACCGACCAGACCACGCCGGGCATGGGCTGCCAGCCGACGTAGAGCACGATCAGGGCCAGGCCGGACGCGAGAACGTAGGTGCTGCGCTCGCAGGACGGGGGCACGACGCGCGTCAGCCACGTCTTGAAGCGACGCCGCGGCATGACGCTGTGCTGCAGGGCGAACAGCAGCAGCAGCGCCACGTTCACCGCGACGGCCACGCCGAGCGCCGGCGCTTGGCCGCCATCGAGGGTCCGCGGCACGAAGACGCCGCCCAGGAAGAAGATGAGATAGGTGATCGCACCCATCCCGATGGCGTAGCAGATGACGCCGTAGAGCAGACCGAAGATGCGCGACATGGGGGTTCCTCCCGGGGCTTCCGGGCGCCCAACTCCCGTTTTCCGGCCCGGCGGACGGGAAAAGCGAGGATTCCTGCGCACCGCCACAAGTGCCCCCTCTGCAAGGGGTTGGAGCTGCCCATGGCGTGGCGCGCACGGGGTGGTGTGAGGATCGACCAGAAAGGCCCTACAACGCCCTACAGCCTGTCGCCGAAAGGCTGGACAGACAGGGTCCCAGCGGCAACATGCCGCGCTTCGTCGGACGACGTCCCCCCCAAGAGCGCACGTCTGACAGGAGATATCCGATGTTTCAACGGCTACAGCGCACGGTCCTCGCGACCGCCGCATGCCTCCTCATCCTCGCCCCGGTGGCGAGTGCCGATTCCACCTTCCGCAAGACGGGCCGCTCGGGCCAGGTGTACTCCTGGGCCGCGGGCCACTGCTGAGGTCACCCCGGGACGTGGTCCACGTCCCTCAACGGTCGCACACGCACCTGGCGCGGCCCGCCCAGCGCTTCGGCGCGCGAGATCATGCTCGGCATGGGGCTGCGGCTCTCCGCCGCGCAGCCCGCACGCAACGCACGCCGTGCGGCCACGCCGAAGGCGGCCAAGGTCGTCCGCACGAGCAAGAAGACGCCCGTGCGCAGCAGCGCCAGCCTCCCGACGCCCCCCGCCTCCGCTCGTCGCTAGCGTGCCGAGGTGACTTCGGCCTTCGGCCGGGGCACCCGCGGCGTCACATACGCCAGATCGAAGAACTCGACGTAGTAGCGCAGCGCGCGGGGCTTGCCCTTCGCGCTGAGCCCGTCCACGGTCACGCGGTAGCGCGTCCCCGGCTTCAGTGAGAAGCCGACGGGACGGAAGACCAGCATGTACGGCGTGCCGGCGGACTTCGTCAGCACCGACTGATGGTCCAGGGCAAGCGGCTCGCCCTGGGGCAGGAACATGGCGTCGACGGCCACGACCTCGATGTCCACCTTGCCGGGGGCGTCCCAGCGCTTCTTGTCCAGGGACGCGCTCCAGGCCCAGTGCGTGCCGAACCAGGGGCCGGGCGCGTAGCCCGGGCCAGGGCAGGCCACGACATCGTGGTCGGGCACCTTCGTGCGTCCGCTGCTGATGGACCACATGGCACTGAAGCGATCCACGGTGCCGAAGCCCGTGTGCGTCATGCGCGGATTGATGCACCACGCACGGTGGCCGACCTTCGCGATGTTGCGCGCATCCGAGTCGTCCATGTACCCGCGGATGGACTCGCAGGCGATCATGCCCTGCGCCAGGTTGGAGCTCTTCGTGCCGACCGCGGCGAAGTCGAAGCGCGTGCCATCCCACCCGGGGTTCTTCGGGAAGTGCGTGATGTGGCCGAGGTCGCGGCACACCTCGGCCGCCGCCTGGGCGTGGGCCTGGTGGCCGGCGTCGATGGCGATGTCGTCGTAGGGCACGCCGCTGATGCAGCGATAGGCCTTGAGGTAGCGCAAGGCGAGCTCGCGGTCCGCCTCGAGGGGATCCTCGGAGAGCACGCCGTCGCCTGCGAGGAGTCGCTGCACCTCACCGGTGATCGTCTCCTTGGCGCGCGGGAAGGGCGTGACGCCGTCGACGTCGAGTGCCACGCCTTGCTTCCAGCGTTGCTCGGAGATCTTGCGCCGGCCTTCGAAGGCCTGCAGCTTCCCGTGGAGGAGCCCTTCCTTGTAGGTCGTCTTGAGGACCGTCAGGCCCTTGGGGTCACGCACGAGATAGGTGCCGTGGAGCTTCCCGTGGCGGTAGTTCGCGGTCAGCTTGAGGCGCTTGTTGGGGTGGTAGTCCTTCCACGACCCATGGAGCTCGCCGCGACGGTAGGTCTTCTGGACGAGCAGGCGTCCCGCCTCGTCGTAGGTCTTGTGCAACCCCTTGAGGAGGCCGTGGTGGTAGCTCGCCCGCACGGCCACGACGCCATGGGCGTGCAGGCGCACGAATGCGCCATGGGGGCGGCCTTCGTCGTCGCGCTCGACCTGACCGCCCTCGTACGTCGCGGACGCGGGGGGCGCGGCGGACTCCGCAGCGAGGACCTTGGTAGGATGGAGGGCGCAGAGGCCAAGCAGGGCAGCAGCAATGAGACCGAGGCGCACGGGTTCTCCCCCCCATGCAACCCACACTTCCAAGGGTCCGATCGACCGGCCTCATGGCGCAACCTGAGAAGAAAACGGCCTAGACTGCGCCGCACCTCCTCGGGAGCCTCCCATGCCCAGCCTCTTCGCCCCCTTCCAGGTCCTGAGCTTCGACTGCTACGGGACCCTCATCGACTGGGAGGCCGGGCTCTGGGCGGCCCTCCAGCCCCTGCTGGCCCAGCGGGACAAGGCCTGGGCGCGCGGGCAGGTCCTGGAGGCCTACGCCCGGCACGAGCACGCGCT
>JARGNS010000028.1:0-7881 GCA_029213105.1 Planctomycetota bacterium | reverse complement strand
ACCACACCGGCGTTGGATCGCGCCTTCGGCGCCTCGATCCCCCACTGGCCCGCGTTCGCGGACAGCACGCGCGCGCTCGCCGCGCTGAAGGAGCGCTACAAGCTGGTCATCCTCTCCAACGTCAGTCGGGCCGGCATCGACGCCTCCATCGGCCGACTCGGCGTGGCCTTCGACGCCGTCTACACGGCGGAGGCCATCGGCAGCTACAAGCCCGACCCGGCGAACTTCCGCTACCTGCTCGAGCACGTGCAAGCCGACTTCGGCGTCGCGCCGGGTGGGCTGTTGCACGTCGCCCAGAGTCTGTTCCACGATCACGTGCCCGCGCGGGCCCTGGGCCTCGCCAACGCGTGGATCGACCGCCAGGGCCTCGCGGACGGGGGTGGCTTCGGCGCGACGACGCCGGTCGAGGCGATGCCCGCGATCGACCACCGCTTCGAGTCGCTCGAGGCCTTCGCGCGAGCGGCTCTGGCCTAGCTCCGCATCGCCATCACGACGACGAAGGCCACGAAGAACAACATGAAGAGCACGACGACGATGCCCGCGGCGGCGTCGCCGGCAACCCGCGCGCGCTTCTTGCGCAGGCGCAGCTTGCGGAAGCGCGCGGGCACGGCCCGGGAGATGCCCTTCCACTTGGGACGGCCCGGCAGCCGGGCTTCCTTGGCCGGACTGGGTCGATGCTGGCGACGCAACCACATGCCGACAGCCTAGGGCATGCGGTGGAGGATGGTCGGCACGACCTCGATCCCCACCATCACGACGGTCACCACGACGAGCACGAGCAGGGCGAGACCCCACGTGTCGTTCTCACGCTTGCGCAGGGCGCCGCGGGTGCGCCGCAGGCGCACCCGCTTGAGCTTCGCCGGCACGCGGCCGGCCTTCGCGACGCCGCGCGCGAGGGTCGGCGACCACGCCTCGGCCTGCGGGCTCGGACGCGCCATCCGCGTCCGCATGCCCCAGGTCCCGAATCCACCAACGCCCATCACGCACACCTCCCGTCGATCGCTCCTTGAAGCGTCCACGGTCGGTTGCGCGTCGCCTGCAGGCTTCCTACGCCGGGGCAGGCCGGGCCGTTGGCCGAAATCGGTGGGGCGTCGCGCCCTACTTCTTGGCCTTGTTCCACTTCATGGCGGAGATCTGGCCCTCGCGGGCCATGTGGGCGGCTTCGCCCAGCACACGCGCGGCTTCCTGCGGCGCGTGGAAGCCCATGGAGTTCTCGGCCGCGATGTAGTCCAGACGCCATTGCGCCTTGCGCTGGAACTCGCGTGCCTCTTCGATCTGCGCGTCGCTCGCGCCGGCCTCCTTGGCCTCGAGGATCGCGTCCATCAGCCCCATGATCGCCTCGCCGGCGCGCTCGAGCAGGTCGTGGTTCTTGTCCTGGATGACCTTCACACGCGCCAGGATCTCCGTCTCGGAGAAGTGGTGGCAGGTCTGGCAGGCGCGGTTGACGTTGAGCAACGGGCTGCGCACCCAGTGGTCGGAGACCTTGGTCGCACCCTCGCGCATGTAAGGCATGTGGCAGTCGGCGCAGGACACACCGCTGCGGGCGTGGATGCCCTGGCTCCAGAGCTCGAACTCGGGGTGCTGCGCCTTGAGGATAGGCGCGCCCGTCTCCTTGTGCTTGTAGTCGTAGAACCGCTCGCCGCTCGAGAGCTTCGTCTCGTTCCAGTGGCGCTCGGTCTGCTCGACCGTCATGCCGTGCTTCCAGGGGAAGGTCAGCGGGAAGTCGCTCGAGCAGTAGTACTCGACGTGGCACTGGCCGCAGACGAACGAGCGCATCTCGTTGCGACTGCCGTTCAGGTTGGGATCGTACGGCGTCTTGCGATCGCCCTTGCGCCACTGCTCGATGGACGGGATGTGCGGCGTCGGCGCGTCCCCTGCGGCGAGCGCCTGGATGCCCTGGATGAAGCCGGGCCGCGTGACGCGGATCTTCATGCTGTCGGGGTCGTGGCAGTCCACGCACGAGACGGCGTGGCCGTGCCCGATGTCGTGCAGTTGCTTGTTGAGCTCCTTGTAGGGAATCGCATGCGTCATCTCGAAGCCCTTGGTGGCGTCGCCGTCACCGAGCTTGCGATAGAGGGGCATCACCGAGCCGTGGCAGTGCAGGCAGGAGCCGGACTGCCCCACCTTCTGCCGCGCGGTCTGCTCCTGGTCGGCGAGCATGTACGCGTGGCCGCGGCGGTCGCGGTAGTCGATCGAGAAGGCGTAGCCCAGGAACATGCGCTTGAGCCACGGGTACTTGTCGATCTTCTGCTGCGGAAGCGCCTCGCTGCCGCCATGGCCGCCATAGGTCGTGCTGGTGTGCTGGGCCGTGCGCAGGTAGGAGTCGTACTGACTGGGCCAGTTCTTGCCCCAGACGGCCGGATCGGTGGTGTCCTCGTCGACCTCGACCAGGCGCACGAACTTGGTCCCGGCCTCCTGCTTGCGATCGCCGATGTTGAGCAGCAGGGCCGTGATGAGAGCGGTCGCGATGACCGAGCCCAGCACGATCACGCCGAAGGAGAGCCAACCACGCTTGTTTGTCGCGTCCGTCACTTGCTGTCCACCTCTGCGGCTTCGCCGCGATCGGGGCCGCCGAGCCCCAGCCATTCACCGTGTCCTGCCGAGCGATGGCAGTGCACGCAACTCAAGACATCCCGGTCGTTCGCGGCGTTCGCGATCGAGGGATGCAGCAACTCGCCGTGGCAGCGCACGCAGTTGTCCTGCACGATGCGCGCACTGCTCTCGGCCACCATGATGGGTTCGTGGAAGTCCTGGAGGGTGAACGCCTTCGAGTGACGCCAGCCCTGGTCCATCTTGGCCAGGTACTTCGGGATGAACTCCTGGGGCAGATGGCAGTCCACACACGTGGCCACGCCGTGGTGACTGGACTTCTGCCAGGAATCGAAGTGGTTCTGCATGATGTGGCAGTTCACGCAGGCCTGCGGATCAGAACTCAAGTAGGAGGTGCCGCCGGCGTAGTGCATCGTGAAGAGGCCAATGCCAATCGGAATGCCCACGATGATTGCGAGCCATGTTCTGGCGCTTCGCACGACCACTGTCCCTCCCCGGTCACCCGCGAACGTAGCAATGCCTGGGCCGAAACGACCACTCCCTTTGGGCCGCGCTAGGATCGAGATCCACGACGGAGATCCCGATGAACCAGACAGTCCTCGCACTCGTGGTCGGCGTGCTCGGTGGCGTGTGCGGCGCCTACGGCGCCACGCTCTTCGGCAGCAGTGAAACAGACACGTCCACGACGGCCGACAGCACCGACCTGTCCGAGCTCGTCTTGCGACTCGATCGCATCGAGAGCGCGTTGGGCCGACCTGCGCTGCATGACGCCCCGGGCTTGAAGGGCAGCGGCGATCTCCCCCCGTCGGCGGTCACGGCGGACCTCGCCGACGCGCGCCTGGATGCCCTCGTGGCCAAGCTCGAGGAGCGTCTGCGGCCCTCGATCCAGGAGAGCGTGAAGGCGTCGGTCACCGAGGCCATGGACGAGGGCGGCTCGATGGCCTTCGCAGAGGCGGAACCCGCCAAGAAGAAGGCGACCCTCGCGGAGGCCGCCGCCGAGATCGGCCTCACCGCCGACGAAGAGGAGTCGGTCCGCCGCATCGCGCGCGAGACGAGCGAGGAGTTCCTCAAGATCCTCGCGGGCAAGGACGGCAGCGTGGACGACATCCGCCGCGAGTTCGAGGACGCCAAGGATGACCCGAAGAAGCGCGGCGCCGTCACGGCCAAGTACATGGGGAAGGTCATGACCAACCTCGGCGGCCTGATCGGGGTCGGCCTCTCCCACCAGACGAAGATGCGCGAAGCCCTGGGTGCGGAGAAGGCCTCGAAGCTCGAGGACGGCTACGACATCAGCGACCTGGATCCGCTCGGCCTCGAGGCGGCCTTCGACTTCGACTAACGGGCCATGGCCGTGACTAGCTGGCGCGCCGGATCGCCTCGGCCTCGAGCCGCCGGTGCTCGGCGGCCGCGTAGCGCTTCCGCATGACCGGGAAGAGCCCGCCCAGCACGGCGGTCGTGATGACACCGATCAGCAGCAGGGGATAGAAGACGTGATATGGCTGGCCGCCGGCCACCGCCACGATGCCTGCGATCAGCGTCAACCCGCCGAGGACGAGCAAGGCCACATGGGTGCCGAGCACGGCCCGGCGCGCCCGCCCCTTCTGGGCCAGCACCCCCGCGAGGGCGCCGTAGGTCCCGCCGATCACGCCGATGCCGGCGCCGCCGAACGCGCCGATGTAGGTCCCCACCGCTTCGTTCCACCACGGGCTCATGCGTCCTTCTCCTTCGCTGCGTCAAGCACCTCGCGGGCCCCGGCCGGGCTCAGCTCGCCGCGCGCCACGAGACGGGCCACGGCCTCCCGCAGGGGATCCGGGGCGCGCCCCTCGACCGCGTCCCGCACGCGCTCGATCAGGCCATCGAGGCGCTGGCGCATGGTCGGGTAGCTGACGCCATAGCCCTTCGCCAGGCCCTTGATCGAGCCGGACTGCAGGACGAGCTCGAGGATCATGTCCAGATCCCGGCCTTCGAGACGGCCCAGGGGGTGCTTTGATAAATCGAAAGTCATCTTGCGTAATAGGAAAGCACGGATATTCACTTTCGTCAAACTGACTTTCATTTTCCGAATCACGACCTCGGCTAGGATCCCCCCTCCCCTGGAGAGATGCCATGCCGCGCCCGCCCCTCCTGCTCGCCCTGTTGCTCCTCACGATCCTCCTCGGCGCCGGCACGGCCCAGGCCGAGGACGGCGAAGCCGCCGGCCAGCCGCTGGGCCTCTCGCTGTCGGCCTTCGGCCGCGGCACGGGCCCGCGCGCCATGGAGGGCGTGCCGGACGGGTGGCACCTGCTGGACGAGCACGACACGCGGCGGCAGTCCAATGCCGTGGCTCTGCATGACGCCAGCGACCGCGCGCGTCCCGCCGCCCGCGCCTCGCTGCGCTGCAAGCTGCGCGTCCTCGAGGGCGGGGACGGCGGCGCCTTCGTGTTCCTCAACAGCCGGGAGTACGGACAGCGTGGCCCGGCCCCGTTCGTGAAGAGCTGGGTCGAGCCCAACCTCAAGGGCACGTTCGCCGTGGGCATCGACGTCCACAACCCGCCGGACGAGGAGATGTTCTCGGCCTGGGGCAACTACCAGGACCTGCCCCAGCGGGAGATCTCCCTGCACTACGACGGACGCGAGCTCGTCAAGCGCGTCGCGCCCAAGGAGTTCCGCGGGAACTTCGCCGACCTCTCCATCGACTTGGTGTTCGTCGCGGGTGGCGCCGAGGTCACGGTCAAGATCGCCGACGGCGTCGTCTACGACCGGCACTTCCTGGCCCACGTCACACCGTACCCCATGCGACTCGCCATGGGTGCCGGCACGCGCGCCGACGCCACGACCCGCTTCGACGTCAAAGAACTTGTGTTCTCGCAGACCGAACTGACCACGCGTCCGCGACCGCCGCTGCACGTCGAGGTGTTCAACCACGTGCTGACGAACAACAGCAAGGTCTTCTATGACACCGTCGTGGACCTGCCGCCCCGGGAGTGGGCCTTCGAGCGCGTGATCCTGACGCTCGACATCCACGACGCCGGCAAGGACTGGGATGAGTGGGATCGCAACGGCGAGATCTCCATCTTCGACGCCGAGGGCCGCAAGCTCGGCATCGTGCCGTTCATCACGTCGTACCGCACGCCTTGCCACTGGAAGGTGGACGTCACGCACTTCCGCCCGTGGCTCACGGGCAAGTGCCGCATCGAGGTGCGCGCCGGAACGAGCTTCTACAAGAACCGCGGCTACATGATGAGTGTCTCGCTCGACTACCACCACGGCACGCCGGAGCACACGCCGGTCGCCATCCAGCCGCTCTGGCACGGCACGGCCAAGTACAAGTCCGCCGAGAATCACTTCCAGGACTTCTTCCCCCCGCAGGAGGTCACGATCCCCGCGGGCACGACGCAAGCCCGCATCTTCACGACCACGACGGGGCACTCGCAGATCGGCGAGTTCACCCCGTCGAAGCGTGCCATCAGCTTCGAGCCCGCCGAGGGCAAGGCACATCGCGTCGAGAACACGCTGTGGAAGGCCGACGTCTACCTCAACCCCAACCGACCGCAGTTCGGTACGTGGAAGTTCTCGCGCGCGGGGTGGGCGCCCGGCGACATCGTGCACCCGTGGTGGATCGACCTCACCCCGCACATGGGTTCCGGCGGCGAAGCCACGGTGCGCTACGAGGCGTACCCCTACGAGTTCGAAGCCGGCGCCAAGGCGCCGGGCCAGAAGGAGATCAACAAGGCGAGCCACGTGGTGCGCAGCTACCTCGTGCTCTACGGCCCCGGGGGCAACCTCGTCGCCGCGCCCACGCTGCGCATCGGCAACGTCACGAAGGGCAGCAACGCGGCCAAGGCCGGCGTGAAGGCCGGCGACTACCTCGCCGAGTACGACGGCAAGCGCATCGACTCCCTCGAGGAGTTGCGCGCCGCCCTGAAGGGTGCCGCGGACCGTGAAGGGCCCGTGCCGGCCACGCTCTATCGCGGCACGCAGCGCATCGAGATCACGATGCAACCGGGCCGCATGGGCATCAGCCTCGGTCGGTAGTCCGCGGCGCAAGCAGCAACACGAGTCCCGCCAGGATCGCCACCATCCAGAGGGTGACGGCGACCCCGTGGTACACGGCCTGTGGCTCGCTGCGCGTGGTGATCATCGGTGCCACGAAGAAGCAGTCCGCGGCCGCCCCCAGCAGCAGCACGACCGCGACCCACGCGCGCCAGCGACGGCCCTGGCCGTGGGCGAGGTACACGCCGAGCAACACGATCAGAGCGAGGAGGCCGAGGCTGTCGATGCGTCCGAAGCCGGGGCCGATCACGCGCGCCGCGGCGTCCTTCGTGGCAAGGTGCGCCGGCACGGAGCCGAAGACGAGCGGGGCCGCGATGAAGGCCTGGGCGATCATCGCGCCGATCCAGAGGCCGAGGAGCGTGTGCGCGAGACGCGAGAGAAAGGCGCTGCGAAGCATGCTCTTCATGGCGAGGCGGGCCGCGCTACTTCGAGTTCGGGGGATAGACGGCCTCGGCCACGGCGTCCGCATCCGCCTGCGAAAGGAACCCGGCGATCTGCGTGGAGAACTCCCGACGCACGAGGCCGTTGGTTTCCCGGATGATCGTCGGCCAGTTGGCGTCCGCACCCTCCTCGGCGCCGCGCCGCTTGGCCTCGCTCCAGAGCGCGGTGCGACGCGCCGCAAACTGCCTCTGCGTGGCCAGCACCTGCTCGCGCTGCTTGGGCGCAAGCGGGATGCCGGCCTTGGCAAGCGCCTTGTCCAGACGCTCGCGCTCCCGATCGCCGCGCTCCCGGGCGCGTGCGGCGTCCCGGAGCCGGCGGAAGCGGCGCACCTCCTCGTCGGTCGGCTCCTCGGAGGCGGGTCGCGCGACCGTCACCGCCGAAGGCGCGACACCGGGCCTCCCGACCGTCTCGGGGGAAGGCACCGCCGCTGCCGCCCGAGCCGGGGCCAGGCCCGCCTCGAGCGCCTCGATGCGCTGCCGCAGGCTCGTCATGCCCCCGTCGGTGCGTAGCTCGACAGGCTTGCTTCTCTCCAGGGCCACGACACGCTCCTCCAGCGCGCCCAGCGCCGAGGCGTCGTCCAGGTTCGCGCCGCCTGCCGGCGCGGGGTCGCGCAGCTGGTCGTAGGCCAGCAGCGCCAGGCCCACAAGGGCCGCATTCATGAGGAGCAGGGGAAGCACGCGCATGGAGGAGCCCTCGAAGACCGCCCCAGGATAGCCGACGCGCTCGCTCCGTGACCGCCTCGCGCTCCCGCGCGAGTGCGGTGACCATGCCCCTCTACCGCGAAGACCTCGACGATCCCCCGGCCGACGGCACCGTGCCCGGCGGCGCCGGCCCGCACGCCGATTCCCAGGCCGGTCC
>JARGNS010000027.1:10373-16161 GCA_029213105.1 Planctomycetota bacterium | reverse complement strand
AGCCTCACGCGGCACCTGCCCATGAACGACGTCGGGCATTGGTACTACATCGATGAGCTCGGTGTCCTGCGCGCCGAGGGCAAGCACCCCGACGCGGAGGCGCTCGCCTGGATCGACCTGCATCTCGAGGAGACGCCGGTCGTGCGCAGCGCGCCGGCCAGGGCGCGCACGCCGCGCCTCGATCTCGAGGGCCTGCGTGCGCGTGTGGCGGCCGAGCCGAAGTCCGCGTCCGCGCACCTCGCGCTGCTCGAGGCGCTGGGAGCGGCCCACGCCGCCGAGCGCCTCACGCTCACCAAGGCGCTCGTCGAGCGGCACCCGCGCGTCCCCTCGTTCGCCTTCCGCCTCGCGGCGCTGCGTCTGGACGCCAGCGACCGCTCCGGCGCCCTGCAGGTGCTCGACGAGGCGCGCCGGCGCGTCCCAGGGGCCTGGTACCTGCGCAAGCAGTACTGGGCCCTCTCCGAGCCCAACCGCTACTACACGGGCCCGATCGACACGGCCTGGGAGCAGGCGCAGCGCAGGCAGGAGGAGAAGGAGTTCGGCAACCCGGGCCGCGGTCGGCGTCGGCGCTAGGCGCCAATCGCCCGCAGCCCAGGATCAGCAGGCCAAGTGCGACTAGTGGGCCAGGTCGCCCAGGCGGCGCACGCTCAGCACGTCCTCGGTTGGCACGACGATGCGGTCGTACTTCTTCCAGACGCCGAACTTCAGCGCGTTCTCGAGGTAGGTCGCCTTCGGCACGGGGTCCGTGCCGTCGGCCGCGACCGCCTCGTCGTGCATGTCCGCGTCGAGCAGGACGACGCCCTCGGGCATCACCGTGTCGCAACGACCCACGAAGAGGCGGCTGTCCTTGAGATCGACGACCACGGTGATCCCGTGGAGATCACCTTTGCCGTGATGGAAGGTGCCCATGGAGCGTTAGCTGCAGTGCTCGTCGAAGGCCGTGACCAGATCGAACGCGATCGTCTGGGCATCGCGGCTCTCGATCAGGTGACGCGGCATGAACCACACCAGCTCGTCGCCCTTGAAGAGCGCGATCGACGGGCTGCTCGGCGGCACCTGGGCGAACTTGCCACGCGCGTGGGCCGTGGCCTCGACGTCCTGGCCGGCGAAGACGGTGCCGGCATGGTCGGGCGTGTTCGCGTGCTGCAGCGCCAGCCGCAAGGCGGGGCGTGCCTGGCCTGCGGCGCAGCCGCAGACGGAGTTCACGAAAACGAGCTTGGTGCCCTCGGCGGCCAGGAAGGCATCGACCCCCGCGGGGTCGGTCAACTCCTGGACGGACATGGCGCGCATGTCTTCACGCATGGGCTCGACGAGCATCGGGTCGTAGGGCATCGGGAACTCCTGGGGGGCTAGGGGCCCGCATTCTACTGATCCACACAGGTCGCGTCGTCGCTGGGCGGCACCGACCGCCACGGAGCCTACAATCCGCCCATGCGACGCCTCCCCCTCCTGCTGCCCCTGATCCTGCTCGTTTTCATCGCCTGCCCTCCGGGTGCCCGGGCCGACGAGGGGCCCAGCTCGCCCTTCGAGGACCAGGCGCTGCTCGAGAAGCACCTGGCCGAAGCCTGCGACATGATCGAGGCCATCGAGGGGCACAAGTTCAAGACGCGCCCCACGGTCAAGGTGAGCACCCCCAAGGAGGTCGCCGCGATCCTGACCCAGGAGTTCGAGGGGATGCCCGAGAGCGTGGTGCCCGCCGACCAGCGTGAGGTGCTCGCCCGCGGCATCGCCCGCCTCCTCATGGCGAAGTACGAGCCGGCCAAGCACTGCATCCACATCATCCCCGCCGGCGTCCAGCTCGTCGCCAAGGCACAGCCCAAGCTCGGCGCGCTCGGCCTCGATCACCTACGCGTGCTGCTCGCCCACGAGGTGACCCACGCGCTGGACTTCCCGCGCTACGGCATCGTGGCCCGCCGAACGAACACCCAAGGCGCCGACGCCCAGCAGGCCCTCAATGCCATCGTCGAAGGCCACGCGCAGTACGTCGCGCAGGAAGCGGCCAAGCGCTGGAACCTCATGCCGGTGTTCGATCGGCTGACCGCGGCGATCGCCGGCACGGGCGTCGAAGGCGGGACCGACACCGAGAAGGCCATGCGTGCGGCGGGCCTCTCGAACATCCGCTTCGCCTACGTCGAGGGACATACCTTCTTCGCGGCCGTCGCAAAGGCGCAAGGTGCCGCCGGCGTGGAACGGGCCATGCGTGAGCCGCCGACCCGGTCGCGCATGATCGAGGAACCGGCGCTGTGGCTGGACCCCGCCGACGCCGAGAAGGGCCCCGACCTCGGCGCCATCGCGAAGTCCTTCGGGTGGCTGATGCCGACCAAGGGCTGGATCCGCGCCGACCAGCGGGTCCTGGCGAGCGGGCTGCGATCCCAGGGGCTGCGTGTGCCGCCGGCGCGGCGGGCCGAGTGGATGCAGGGCTTCCACGACGCGCATCTCTTCCAGGCCCAGAACCCCACGACCGGCGCACGCTTCGTCACGGTCGTCCTGCACTTCGACTCGCCCGAGAACGCCCGGCTCTTCGCCGACCTCGACCGGCTCATCATCGAGAACGCCAAGGCGCAGCCCGGCATGACGTTCGACACGAAGGCCCTCACGAAGAAGGCCGACGCCGCCGAGACGGTCCACGGCTTCTTCATGCACCGCATCGTGAGCTACGCCGGTGAGGCCATCGACATGCGGCAGGTGGTCGCCGCCCACGGCGTCTTCACCGTCGAGATGATCGTCATCAACGGACCGCACATCGAGCGCACCCACCTCGACAGGGCGCTCACCCGCGCCATGGCCTGGATGGATGATCCCCAGGCCGCCGCCGCCCTCCCCGCGCTGGTCGCCCCGGTCGAGCCCGAGAAGGCAGAGCCGAAGAAGCCCGAGCCCAAGAAGGCCGACCCCGGCAAGCTGGAGCCCAAGAAGCCCGAGCCTGCGGGCGCCGGCTCGGGGGGCTAGCGGCGCGGACTAGTCTTCGCCGACGAGCTGCTTGAGGATCTCCGACGGCTCCCAGCGCGGCTCCTTGAGCGGCGCACGGTTCACGAAGTCCCGTACGACGGGATCCTCGCAGGCCGCGAGTTCCTCGTTCGTGCCGCTGAAGACGACCCGCGCCCCCCCGGGCATGGGCGCGAGCATCGTGATCGAATCGGCGATGATCTTCACCGACTCCATCTCGTGCGTCACGACGCAGATCGCCATGTTGAAGGCGCGGTTGAGATTGCGGATGAGATCATCGATGCCGCGCCCGATGCGCGGGTCCAGCCCCGCGGACGGCTCATCGCAGAACAACACCTCGGGATCCATGGAGATCGCGCGGGCGAACGCCACACGCTTGAGCTGACCACCCGAGAGCTGGCTGGGCAGTCGGTGCTCGAAGCCGGAGAGGCGCACGAGCCCGAGCTTCATGCGCACCGAGATGTCGATGATCTTGTGGTCGAGGCTCGAGTGCTCCTGCAGCGGCAGGGCCACGTTCTCCCAGGCCGTCATGGAGCCGAAGAGCGCGCCGGACTGGTAGACCATGCCGAGACGCTGATAGACCTCGTCGCGCTCCTTCTGGCTGGCCCGGATCATGTCCACGCCGAACACGTGGACACTCCCGGACACCGGGATCAGCGTCCCGAGCAGGCAGCGCAGCATCGTGGACTTGCCCGAGCCGCTGCCGCCCACGATGCACATCACCTCGCCGCGATGGACCTTCATGCTGACGTCGTTGAGCACGACCTGCTCGTCGTAGCGCGCCACCACGTTCTTCATCTCGATCACGGGCTCGCCGCGATCCTCGGGGGGCGCATCATCGGGGGGAGGGGCATCCGCCATGGCGCGAGTGTAGCGGATGGTTCCGCAGCGCGGGGGGCCGAGTTCCAGGGCCCGGGGAAGCACCGCCCCCCACGGGAGGTGCGCTCCCCCCGCGAGGCTATGCTTGGGCGCTCGGACCGGAGGAGCGACCCGATGCCTCAGCTGCACAGTGAGACCTTCGCCGGCGCCTTGCGGCGCGCGGCCGGCTTCGACCTCGCCCAGGTCGGCATCGAGGAGCGCCTAGCGCAGATCCCGTCGCTGGAGAGCCTGGCGGATCTTCCCGAAGGCACGCCGGTCTGGATCCGCGCGGACCTCGACGTCGCCGACCACGACGGCGTCATCGGCGACGACCCCCGCCTCGCGAGCCTGCACGAAACCCTCGAGTTCGGCCGCCAGCATGGCTGGCGCATGCTCCTCATCGGCCACCGCGGGCGCACGGCCGACAAGACCCTCGAGTACGTCTACCAGAAGCTCCGCACCCTCGAGCCGGGCTGCGGCCCCTTCATCAAGGACTGGTTCGACGAGCGCGCCGAGACGCTGACGGGCATCGCGGTCAAGGGCGTCGAGAGCCTGCAGCCGGGGCAGTTCCTCGTCTTCGAGAACGTGCGTCAGTACGACTTCGAGCGTCGCCTCTGGACCGCTGTCGAAGAGCAGCTCCCGCTGCTGACCGACCATTTCGCTCGCATCGCGGCGGCGTTCCGCCAAGGCGCCACCGTCTACGTGAACGACGCCATCGCCTCGGGCAACAAGGACTTCTCCACCACCGCACTGCCCCTCGCCATGGGTCGGGTCGCACTCGGCGCGTACGCGCGCCGCGAGTTCGCCGAGCATGCCGTGCGTGCCCGCGACGCCGGCCTGATCTCGTTCTCGGGCATGAAGCTCGACAAGCTCAAGCAGCTGCACGGCATCGTCAAGCGGGGCTCGGCCAAGGTGATCCTCGCCGGCGGCAGCCTCGCCATGGCGCTGCGTCGAGCCGACGGGGAGATCCGCGGCGAAGAGGCCTCCATCGGCGCCGCGGGCAACGCCGAGAACAAGGACGAGAAGGCCTACGTCCCGCGCTCCGCGGTCGAGCGGGCACGACAGCTCCTGGTGGATGCTGCCGAGAAGGGCGTCAAGGTCGTGCTGCCGGTGGACTTCGTCACGCTCGACGGCTCGATCGCCACGGACCTCGGCCCGGACCAGTGGCAGCGCGACATCGGTCCCGCGACGCGCGAGCTCTTCGACCGCGAGGCCAAGGCCTGGGCCGAGACCAGCGAGCGCAAGATCGCCTTCCACAACGGCGTGATGGGCCAGTTCGAGAACAGCGGCTTCGCGAACGGAACCATCGCCCTGGTGCAGACGCTCAAGGACCTCCACGAGGCCGGCGTAGCCGTCTATGTCGGCGGCGGCGAAGGGCGGGCAGCCCTGGAGCGCTTCGCCTCCCTGGACGACGTCACCCACGCCTTCACGGCCGGGGGAACGATCCTCAAGTGCCTGGCCGATCGGCCCCTGCCCTTCCTCGAAGCCCTGGCCTCCCAGGCCACCGAGGCGTAGCGCCCGCCCAGGGTTGACCCCTGGGCCGCTCGCGCTACCGTCTGGCTCCCCACGTGGGGCCGTAGCTCATTTGGTAGAGCGCCTCGTTCGCAACGAGGAGGTAAGGGGTTCGACTCCCCTCGGCTCCACCATTTTTCTTTTTGGTTGGTGGTGCGGGATCGCGAATGCGATTCCGCGGGCAACGACGCCCGAGCACGCACGACGCTCCCCCCAGGCCACGCTCGGACCGCACCACCAACCGATGGCCGCACACGCGGGGCACCGGCGCTACGCGCCGCCCACCCCTGCGGAACACGACCTCCGCTCCGCTACGGTCGAACCCGCGTGTGCCGCACGAGAGACATGGACAGCCCGGCACCCCGGCTCATTCCACACCTGCACCGCGCCGCGGTGCCCGGGAATCGAGTTCTATTCTTGGTCGGTGGTGCGGGATCGCGAATGCGATTCCGCGGGCAACGACGCCCGAGCACGCACG
>JARGNS010000027.1:5341-10273 GCA_029213105.1 Planctomycetota bacterium | reverse complement strand
GTCGAACCCGCGTGTGCCGCACGAGAGACATGGACAGCCCGGCACCCCGGCTCATGCCACACCTGCACCGCGCCGCGGTGCCCCGGATTCGATCCGCCAAGCGCGCACGACCTTCCGTCGAGGTTGGTGGTGCGGGATCCGGGCGTAGGGACGATCGCGCCTAGAAGGCCGCGCTACGCGAGGCGCGGCCGGATCGCGTCGGCCGCAGCCTGCACCTCGGCCGCATCCGTGCCGCGCAACACCACCCGCACATGCCAGCAGCCCTCCTCGCACACCGGGTAGCTGCCGATCGCGATGCGCGGCAAGTCGCCCTGGGCCGCCGCAAGCAGCGGCGCGATCTCGCCCTCCCGCAAGTCGCTGCGCAACTCCTGCCGATGCAAGGGCTCGGCCGTGAAGTCCGGCACGATCCCCTCGATCAGATCGCGGAAGAGGAACGGCACCCCCGGGAGCACATAGAGCCCCGGCAACGCGAAACCGATCGTGCCCGTCCGCGGCCCATGCACGAGCGTCGCCCCCTCGGGCACATCCGCCATCGAGAGCTCGGCCGCCGTGACGGCCTCTCCGTAGAAGCCCCGAATGCGCTGATCGGCTTCGGCGTTGCGCAGCAGGCCGACCCCGAGGGCACGCGCCACCGCCGGACGCGTCACGTCGTCATGCGTGGGGCCGATCCCGCCCGAGATCACGACGGCGTCGGCCAAGGCCCGCAGGCGCTGCAGCTCGGCCACGATCTCGCCTTCGACGTCCGGCACCACGACCTGGCGCACGGCCCGCACGCCCGCCGCACCCAGCCGGCCGATCAGCCACGGACCGTTCTCGTCGACGATCTCGCCGCTCAGGATCTCGTCACCGACGATGAGGATGCCGACGCTACGCACGGGCCGGATTGTACGTCCGCGGACGGCTAGACTGTCGCCATGCGTCCCACCCGACTCGCCCTCCTCGGCTTCCTCCTGCTCGCCCTCGGCGCCTTGCCGCGCAGCGCCCACGCCGAGGACGAGATGGAGGCGCCGCCCGCATCCAGGACCATGCTCCTCGGACCGGCCACGATCCTCGCCTCGCCCGGCACGCCCCGCGCCCTGGACTCCTTCCTTCCCGGCGGCAGGCGCCCGCAGCGCCTCACGTGGCCGCTGCCGGATGGGCCCCTCGTCGTGCTCGGCCTCCCCCACCAGGACGAGGTCGCCCAGCAGGTGGCCGACGCGTTCCAGATCGACACCGATGACCTGGCCGGGGGCTACCGCTTCGCCGCGTGGCGCACGAAGTCCCGCCCCGTGGTCATCGTCATGGCCGCCGACGCCGCCGCGCTGGCCGCCGCGCGCTTCGAGTTCGACGCCTCGGCGCCCATGGAGATGGTCGCGCCCGACATGCGCTCCCTGGACTTCAAGCGCCCCAACCAGGAAGCCGGCGTCGCCGTCCAGATGGGCACCCGTCACATCCAGCCGCGCTACGCCTACCGCGCCTGGGCCCCCTACGGGACCGACGATCGCAGGACGCTCGGCATCCAGGACCTCGGGCGGGCCATCGGAGCCCATGTCAATCGCCTGTGGTTCCGGCTGCGGGATCTCCGCGGTGCCGCCGGCGCAGACCTGCTCGCCCGCACCCGCCGCCACGGCATCGTGCCCGTGCTGCGCGTGCCCGTCGGTGACGCGACCATCGACCGAAGCCGCGACGGCGGCATGGCGTACGCCGGCTTGATCGCCTCGATCTCGGAAGCCGCCTTCGTGAAGCACGGGATCCGGCACTTCGCCTTCGAGTTCGAGAACGACCCGCGCGACCTGCCGCGCCACAAGGGCTCGCGCGCGGCATGCGAAGCTGCCCTGATCGAGACGCTGGCCATGGAGTTCGCCCAGGCGGAGGAACTCCTCCTCCTGCCGAGCGCGCACGCCGACGACCTCGCCCGCCGCGCGGGTGCGTCCCTCGACGCCGCCCGGCTCGCGGGGCTGCGCGGCATCAAGCCCGCGGTCCGCGCCCGCATGCGCATGGGCTGGAGCGGACCGACCTCGTACGCGCCCGAGATCACGGCGAGCCAGGCTCGCGCCCGGAGCCAGGCCGCTGGCATGCCCCTCATCCTGCTCGATCGCTGGGCCCAGCCGTTCCAGGACGAGGCCACGCCGTACTTCGCCACCCGACCCCGCGGTCGCGACCCGCAACTCGCCGACGTCCTCGACGGCGCCGTCGTCTTCGGCCAGCGCGGCACGGACGACACGCTCTACGCCCTCTGGGCGCCGCTCGAGGAGGATCAGAACGCCGCGCTCCTGCGCGACGCCCTCCCGCCCACGCCGGATAGCTCGAGTGGCGCCGACTGGCTGCCGCGCGCCGAAGCCGGCCTGCGCGCGGCGGACAAGGCCAACCTCCAACTCGTGCCCTGGCTCGGCGGGCTCGCGCGCGAACTTGCGACGGGACGTGCCCTCGCCGGCGCCGACCGTGCCGGCTTCACGGGCCACCTCGGCGAGGTCGCCGCCGACGGGATCGACGGCCGGCTCGATGACGAGGTCTGGAAGCTGATCTCGCGGCCGTCGCTGCGCACCGCCGAGGGCGTGGAGATCACCTGGTTCGCTTCCCACGCAGGGCTGACCCTCGGCGTACGCGTGCCGCAGCCCGCGCTCGCCGCGCGCAGCCTGCTGCTGCGCATCGCCCTCCGACGCCCCGGCGGGCCCCGCGGCCTCGAGATCGAGCTCGACGAGTCGGGCTGGCGCATCGTAGGCAGCCTCGGGACGGGCCACGCCACGGCGCGCCACGCCGTGGCGCGCGAGGCGGGTGGGCTGCAGGCCGAGCTCGTCCTCGATCGCGTCCTGCTCGGGGGGGATGCCCACCCGGGCCGCGCCTTCGAGTTCGCCGTCTCCTGGGGCCCGCTCACGCTGTGGCCCCAGGGCGCGCGCTTCGGCGAGCGCGGCGTGCTCTTCGTCCGTCCCTAGCCGCGCGCGTCGTGCAGGGTCCAGCCCTTCGCGTCGGCGACGCCCTGCCAATACGCCCGGTGGCGCTCGCGGCCCGCGTTGTAGGCGAACACCTCGATCACCGTGCCGCTGCCCGCGCCCACGCCCTGCTCCTCGCGGGTCGCCGCGCCGGCCGGGTCGAAGGGGAAGACCGTCAGCGTGCCCTCATGGGCCGGGGCGGTCCAATCGAAGGGCTCCGCGCCCGCCTCGAGGCGGTACTGCACATCGAAGCCGTTCTCGGCGACCCGATCCCGTACGAACATCGGCGGCGGCTCGATCGCGCGGGTGTTCTTGCCGAGCTTCAGCAGGGACGCCAGGGCCGAGCCCGCGCCGAGCTCCAGGTAGTGGTGCCGGACACGCTCGTCGACCTGCTGCCAGGTCTTGCGGACCAGGGCGTCCAGCTGCCCGGCGTCGCAGAGGCGGATCAACGTCCCCAGGACCTCCTCGAGCGTCTCGAGGCTGACGCTGCGGCAGCCGGGCAGGGCCTCGGCCAGGTCCACGCCGGCCTTGTCCAGCGCCCAGAGGGGCGGGAACGCGACGTGCCGGATGCCGGGATCGGCCAGCAGGCCGGGCAGTTCGGCTTCGACCCGGGCGTCGGGGGACAGGATCAGGAGAATCGGCGTCTCGTGGGACCAGGCATCCATCCGGGCAGGGTACTCCTGCAGGCTGGCAAGATGCGGCTTCCGATCGGGCCGTTCTCGCGCCAGAATCGCCGGCATACACGCTGGAAGGGCTGAGCGGGGCCGCATGGATTGGATCATCGTCGACGGCCATCAGGACATCGCCATGGCCCTCCTCGAGGACGAGGGGTGGGACTTCAGCGCCCCTGCCGGGAGTGGCCACGCCCTCTCCCTCGCGGACGCCAAGGCCGGCCGTGTCGTCCTCATCCTCGGCACCATCTTCGCGACCGCCGGCTACTGGAAGGACGCGACGCCGGCGGAGTGCGCCGAGCGCCAGATGGGGCTCTACGAGGATCTGCTCGCCCGCCACGCGGACGACATGTTCCGGGTGGAGAGCCGCGGCGACCTGCAGCTCTGCCAGCCCGGCGGCCCGATCGGGCTGGCCCACCTGATGGAGGGCGCCGACCCGATCCGCTCCCCCCGGGACCTCAAGCGCTGGGCGCGCCGCGGCGTCCGCGTCGTGGGCCCCGCCTGGAACACGGGCAACCGCTACTGCGGCGGCTGGGACGACGCCCGGGGGCTCACGGCCGACGGCAAGCGCCTCGTCGCCGAGATGCGCGCCAACCGGGTGATCCCCGATGTGAGCCATCTCAAGCCGGAGGCCTTCGACGACGTCCTGGCCTGCGACGACGGCCTGATCGTGGCGAGCCACAGCAACGCCCACGCCCTCCAGGCGCACCGCCGCAACCTCACGAACGACCAGATCCAGGCCGTCGCCGAGCGCGACGGCCTCGTGGGCGTCGTGCTCTACAACCCCTTCCTCGGGGAGGATCCCGTGACGGTCGAGACCGTGCTCGACCACGTGGAGCACATGGTCGGGCTCGTCGGAGCCGATCACGTGGGGCTCGGCTCCGATCTGGACGGTGGCTTCGGCCCCACCGACGCGCCCGAAGGCATCGACTCGGTGGGCGACCTGCGACGGATCGGTGAAGGCCTGGCCGGACGGGGGTTGGAGGACGAGGCGATCGGGAAGATCCTGGGGGGCAACTGGATGCGCGTCCTGCGCCGCGCCCTCCCGGAATAGCCATGCCCACAGCACGCTTCGGCGCTCTCCCCCTCGCCCTCCTGCTCCTCGCCGCCCTGCTCCTCGGAGCCTGCGGTCGAGACAAGCCCTCCCATGGGATGGAGCGCAAGGGCTTCGAGAGCACCCCGCAGGGGGATGCCATCACCCCGGGCTTCGCCATCACGGATGGAGAGACCTACAGCGCCGACGTGGCCATGACCATGCAGATCCGCCACGTCGCCACCCTCGCCGGACGCCCGAACACGACGGAGCGCTCCGGACGCGCGGTCCTCGATCTGGTCTGGACCATGCGCAAGCC
>JARGNS010000027.1:0-5331 GCA_029213105.1 Planctomycetota bacterium | reverse complement strand
CCGACGCGCCCCCCCCCTCCAGCGTCACCATGCGCTACGCCGAGGCCGAGGGGCAGGACGCCCAGGGCTACCTCGCCCGCGAGGTGATCCACGGCACGCTGCGGCACGGCGAAGACGGCCGCGTGCAGACGCGCACCCTGCAGCTGCAGGGCGGCACCGCCCCCGAGCAGCTCCAGGCCCAGGACCTCTTCGTGAGCCTGATGCTCGCGGGCTTCGCCGGCTCCTACCCGTGGACCCCGCCGCGTGCCATCCGCGTGGGCGAGACGTGGCCGCTCGAGGAGTTCATCAAGCCCCGCGCGCTCGAGAACCTGCGCCGCTACGGCCGCGAGACCGGCCTGGCCAGTCCGGAGCCTTCCTTCGAGGGCACCGGCATCCTGCGCGCCCTCGTCGAGGAGGACGGCGAGCTCTGGCTCGACGTCGAGATCGAGGCGCTGGTCGAGCTCTCCGGCACCGCGTCGAAGGGCACCGAGCGCGGCCAGATCTCCCTGGGCGACCGCATCACCGGCAAGGCGCGCATTTCGGCGACCCGGGGCGTGCCGCGCCAGTTCGAGGTCTCCCACAGCCGACGCACCCAGGGCCGCAGCGGCAGCGACACCAGCGACCTGTCCGTCAGCTCGACCCTGCGGGGCACGGTCGTCCGCACCCTGCCCGGCAAGTAGGCTTGGCGCGCTCATGACCGCCACAAGCGACATTCCCGCAGTCCGCTTTCAGGACGTCTCGAAGCGCTTCGGCGACTTCACGGCCGTGGATGGCATCTCCTTCGAGGTGCCGCGTGGAACGATCTTCGGGATCCTCGGCAGCAACGGCGCCGGCAAGACGACGTCGATCCGCATGCTGATGAACATCTTCAAGCCCGACGGGGGGCGGGTCGAGGTCCTCGGCGCCCAGGTCGACGAGAGCCTCAAGCCGCGCATCGGCTACCTGCCGGAGGAGCGCGGCCTCTACAAGAAGATGCGCATCGGCGAGATGCTGCGGTTCTTCGGTCGCATCAAGGGGCGCGATGATGCGTTCCTCGAGCAGGCGATCGAGCGCTGGCTTGCCTGGGCCGGCCTCGCGGACTGGCGCACACGCAAGGTCGAGGAACTCAGCAAGGGCATGTCCCAGAAGCTGCAGTTCGTCTCGACCGTCGTGCACGGGCCAGAGCTGCTCATCCTCGACGAACCCTTCGCCGGACTCGATCCCGTCAACCGCGACATGCTGCGCGACGCCGTGCTGGAGATGCACAAGGAGGGCACGACGATCGTGTTCTCCACCCACGTCATGGAGCAGGCAGAGCAGCTCTGCCATGAGTTGGTGATGATCCACCGCGGGCAGGTACGCGTGCGCGGCACCGTCGAGGCGGTGCGCGCCGCCGAAGGCCGCGAGGCCGCCCACATCCGCTACCGACTCGATCCCGGCCAGACGCTCGACGGACTGCCCGGCGTCACGGCCGTGGCCGACCACGGCAACGAAGCCGAGCTCACGCTGGAGGCGGGCGCCGACGGCCAGGCCCTGCTGCACGCGCTGCTTGCGCGCGGCGCGGTCACACGCTTCGAGCTGCGCGAGCCGAGCCTGCACGAGATCTTCAAGCGGGTCGCCGGAGGTGACGCATGAGCCGCACCTGGGAGATCCTCAAGCGCGAGTACATCGAGAACGTCCGCACCAAGGCATTCCTCATCGGTCTCGTCCTGACGCCCGTCTGGATGGGCCTGATCTTCGTGATCCCGCTGCTCATCAGCGCACCGGAGTCGATCCAGGTCACGATCCTCGATCAGACCGGCGAGCTGGCGGGGCCCCTGACGCGGGCGCTCGACGACGGCGCGGCGGAGGACGCCAAGGCCGATCTGCCGAAGGGCAAGGCCATCCCGAAGGGCCGCACGAGCTTCGAGGTGACCACGGAGCCGGCCGAGGGCGCCTGGGACGCCGGCCCGGACGGCACCAGTCGCTTCGATCGCTTGAAACTGGCCGCCGGCAGCGAAGGCCACTACGTCGTGGTCATCACGGCCGCCGTGCTGGAGAAGCGCGAGCGGGCCGAGGGCGAACCCGAGCACGGCATCTACGGCCCGGCGATTCGCGGCATGGGCAGTCCCGGCCGGCTCATCGAGAGCGTGGTGACCGACCTGGTCACCAAGCGGCTGCTGAGCGACCGCGAGCTGCCGGCCGACCTCGCCGAGCTGATCCAGCAGCCGGCCACCAAGTTCCACTCGATCGACCGCACCGGAGGCAAGGCCAGCCAGTTCCGCGCGCTCATGCCGATCCTCGTCGTGATGCTGCTCTACATGGGCATCGTCGGCATCAGCCAGATGCTGATCAGCAACACGATCGAGGAGAAGGCCAACCGCGTGTACGAGGTCCTGCTCTCCTCCGTCAGCCCGTTCCAACTGATGTCGGGCAAGATCCTCGGCATCTGCGGCGTGGGGCTGACGCTCCTGACGTTCTGGACGGGCGGCGGTCTCGCGGCCGCGGCCATGCAGGGCAGCTCCGACGTCGTCAGCGCCGGCGAGATCGTCTGGTTCGCCGTGTACTACCTGCTCGGCTTCCTGATGATCGCCAGCTTGTTCGTCGCCGTCGGCAGCGCATGCAACACCATCAAGGAAGCGCAGAACCTGATGGCGCCGCTCTCGATGCTGCTGGCGCTGCCGATGATCATCTCGCTGCTCACGATGTCGAACCCGAATGGCACGGTCGCGACAGTGGCGTCGTTCATCCCGCCCTTCACGCCCTTCGTGATGATGACGCGCATGGCGTCCGTGCCCGCGCCACCCGTCTGGCAGACCTGGGCCACGCTGGGCATCTTGCTGATCTCGACGTACCTGGCCATCCGGTTCGCCGCACGGGTCTTCCGCGTCGGGATCCTGCTCTACGGGCAGCCGCCCTCGCTCGGCGAGATCTGGCGCTGGATGTGGCAGTCGGAGTAGCCAGCCCGCGAGCGCTCGCCCACGCGGGGCCGCGCCGGGCGCTAGTCGTCGATGCGGAACATGCGCTCGCAGAGGTCGCGGGCGATATCGCGGTCGCCCTCCTGCAACCGCGCGGGACTACGCAGGGCGGTGTTCTCGCCCTCGAGGCGCGCACGCTCGCCCGCCCCCAGGTCCGGCCGGACCAGGGTGCGCAGGTGCTGCACATGCCGCTTGAGGTCGGCGCGCACCGTGGGGTGCTCGTAGACCCCACGCAGCCAGCGGCCCAGCAGGGGGCGGCCGCGCCAGAGATCACCACAGCGGTCGAGGTAGTCCACGGCCGCATGCTCGCCATCGAGCCCCTTGTAGTGGGTCCCGCGGTAGCTGGGCACGTCCGAGAGGATCTCGGCGTTGGTCAGCCGCGCGACGAGGAACAGGTTCTCGAAGATCGCGCGCCGGAAGGCACCCACCGAGCGGGTGAACTCGCCCCGGTAGAAGTACGCGAGACCGAGGTTGTAGAGCGCGTCGGGATCGTCGCCGACGCCCTGCCATTCGCGCGTGGCGCGATCGACCTCGCCCATGCGGAAGTAGGTCTCGCCAAGGAGGAAGCGCACGTCCAGCGGGTCGGACGGCGCGAGGCGCAGGAGCCGCCGGAACATGCGGGCGGCATCCTCGTAGGCGGCGAGCCAGAAGCGGCAGAGCCCGCGGCCGTGCAGGGCGCGCAGGTACGGCCGGGTCACCTCGTCCGCCCACCACCGGCGCGGGCGCCGGGCCGACTCGAGGTGGCGGCGGGCGAAGCGCAGGGCACGGCGGAAGTCCCGATCCGCCCGATCGAGGCGACCGAGGTCGTAGCAGGCCTTGCCGCGACCACACCAGGCGACGGCATTCTCGGGATCGACCGCGAGCGCACGGTCGTACCACTGCAGGGCTTCCTCGGGCTCACCGCGCTCGAGATGCTCGGCGGCCAGGATGCAGTACTTCTCGATGTCGTCGGCCATGGGCGGGAGAGTCTACCGCCCTGCGGGGGCTGTACCCTGGGGGGACCCACAGCGGGGCCCAAAGGGCAAGAAACAGGGATTTTCGCATGTCTTGGCTGCTCCGATCGAAGCTCCTGACCCTCACCGTGCTCGTGCTCCTGATCTGGGGGGTCGAGCGCCTGATCGTCACCGACAAGGAGGCGATCGAGACCCTGAGCGAGCTGATGAGCGACGACATCGGCGCGCGCCGCTGGGATGACCTGACCTCCCGACTGCACCCCGAGTTCCGCTACCGCCACATGGACCGCGACGCCGCCGTGGCTCACGTACGCACGCTCGTGGATCGCCACAAGCCCACAGGCGTGGCCGTGCGCCTCTTCGAGATCGAGGTGACCGAGGACACCGCCACGGCCAAGGGCCATGTCTGGGGCAACGTCGGCGGACGCCCCACGCGCGTGGGCATCGACGCGAAGCTGACGCGTACCGACGAGGGCTGGTTGTTGCGTGAGGTGACCGGGGGCTACCCGGGACGCTGACACCCGCCGCGCGGATCCGTCACTTCAGCGTGACCCACTTCGACGCCGTGCCGTGCCGGCCGCCTATCACCGCCGTCACCCGCCAGCGCAGGCGGGAGGTGCCGCGCGGATCCAGGCGCTCGACGTGCGCGCGAGCGGCATCCAGCGTCCCTCGGCGCCCATCTCCTCGATCTCGAGGATGTAGGCACTGGCTCCGGTGACGCCGCGCCACGTGAAGCCCACCGGCACCTTCTCGCCTGCGGGGATCGGGGTGTTCACCCCCGGCGAGACCAGCTGCGGCACGCCGGCTGCGAGGGGACCCGGCTCGAGTGGCGCCGTCGGCGTCTCGGGTGCCGTCGTGGGGTCCGCCTTCTTCGGCTCGGCCTTCCCCGGCGCCCCGTCCTTGCCGGGCTGGATCGGTCCGAGCGGCGGGGGGACGTCGCAGTCCGCGGAGTCCTCGCCGCCCGGGCCGATCCACAGCGTGACGATGCCGCCCTTGGCGACCTTCTGGCCCGCCGCGGGCTTCTGGTCGACGACGCGCCCGGCGAGGCCGCGCTTGGCCTCGCGGAAGTCCACGTCGAGTCCGAGGGCCACGACGATGCGCTCGGCCTGCAGCTTCGTGCGATCGAGCAACCCCGGCACGGTGATCTCACCGACGTACACGGCCGGTGCCGCCGGCATGGGCGACTCGAAGTCGCCGCCCGCGGTGATCACGACCTTGACGGCTCCGGCGGGCGGGCGCTTCGAACCGCCGGCCGGCATCTGCTTGAGCACCTTGCCGACGGGATGGCCGGGCACGCGCTCGACGTGCAACGTCATCTTGGCGTCGCGGATGAGCATCTCGGCCTCGGCGAGGTCCAGACCGACCATCTCGGGCACGCGACCCGGGTCGGCCTTGGCCGCCTTGCGGGGCGCGTCCGGGGAACCGGCGGCCTCGACGGGGGCGTCCTTGCGGGGCACGTCCTT
>JARGNS010000026.1 GCA_029213105.1 Planctomycetota bacterium | reverse complement strand
GTTCGCCCGCCTGCCCGCGCGCGCCGCGGCGCGGCGACTCGGCCCGCTTGGCGCCGACCTCCGTGAGGCGCGGCCAGCCGTCGATCTCGAGGCGCCAGCCCTGGTCATCGGTCAGGTGCCAGTGGAGTCGATTGAACTTGTGCAGCGCCATCGCGTCGATGAGGCGCTCGAGATCGCGCGGGTCGAAGTAGTGGCGCGCCACGTCCACATGCAAGCCACGCCACGCAAAGCGCGGGGCATCCACGATGTGCACGGCGCGGATGGCGTCGCCCGCGCCCGCGCGCCCGTCCGGCTTCTCGCAGGCGGGGGGGAGGAGCTGTCGCAGGCTCTGGATGCCGTGCAGGAAGCCGTGGCGGTCGGCGGCACGCAGCACGATCCGATCCTCGCCGACCTCGAGCTCGTAGCCGCCCGGGCTGGTCGTGTCCTCGAGCTCCCAGGGCTCGAAGCGCAGCTCGCCGGCATCGATGCCGCCCGTGAGCGAAGTTGCCGCGCGTGCCAGGATCGGTCGCAGCAACGTCCAGGCGTCGGCGGCCAGGTCCCCGGTCTGGTCGAAGGTGATCGACAAGGGGCGATGCAGCCGGAAGTGACCACGACCCGCGGTGGCGGTACGGGGCGTGGGGATGATGGGCGGGTTCGCGGCGTGCATGGCAGGCTCAGCGGGGATCCACGATCCAGTCGGCGCCGTAGATGTCGACGAACGCGGGTGCGATGCGCGAGGACGCGCGGTCGGGGGCCAACTCGAAGATCCAGCCGATGCCCTCGGGCCCGACGTCACCCTCCTTGCGGCCGTTGAGGTTCGTGCGCCCGGTGCGCTCTCCGATGGCGGCGAACTCGAGCTGCAGGAAGCGGCCGGTGGCGGTGTCGTGGCGGCCCACACCGTTCACGGTCGTCGTGACACCGCGCGGGTACTTGGTCTTCGGCTTCCAATCGTTCTCGCCAAGCAGCCAGCTGCCGTCGGTCTCGCCCTGCGTCTCGCCCTCGATGGTGAAGGACACGACGTTGCCCTCGCGCGCGGTCACGGTCGTGCGCAGGACGGTCCCCGCCACATCCTGCGCGGCGAAGGGCAGCGTCTGGCCCCGCACGTTGTCGACGAGGTGGAACTGGGCGATGCGCTCGGTGATGAGCTTGGAGACGACGTGCTTGCGGCCTTCCGTCGGTTCGGCCGGGAGCCAGCCCCGGGCCTCCTCGACCGTGAACCACACGTGGTCGCGGTTCAAGCGCTCGCGCTGGGCGCCGGCGCCCAGGTCGGCGTTGTACGAGATCAGGATCACGGCGTCCGGCGGCAGGCTGTCCTCCCAGCGCTTGCGCGGCAGGGTCCAGTCGCTCGGGAGGGTGCGCTGGGTGGGGGTGGTCTTCTTCCAGGCCTCGAGGCCCGTGGTCAGGGTCTCCAGGGCCTTGGCCGCACTCAAGTGGTTGCTCGCCGCGAGCAGGGTGCCATCGGCCGTGAGTACGTAGATGCCCTGCCGCGTTCCACCGCCGCCCCCGTAGTGGCCCTTGTCGGCCATCGCCTGGAAGTGCAGCGACTCGGCGTCCTTGCCGCGCTGCAGGCGCCAGACCTCGTCCAGGGCGCAGACGAAGTCCTTCGTCGCCTCGATCACCTTCTCGTCAGACCACACGTGCCGCCGGCCGTGCTGACCGTTGTTTCAGGTGCAGCCGAGGGGATGGCCGTTCATGACCCACAGCAGCAGCGGCTTCTGCTGGTCGGAGGAGGCCCGCAGGCCGCCGGCGTAGGTGGGCTGCCAGTCGATCTCCTCCCAGCGTCGCTCGGCCTCGCTGGGCAGGACCTGGTCGCGGGCGGCTTCGTAGCGGGCCTTGATGGCCGCGCTCGCCTCGGCGTCGACCGCCGGGGTGGGGGCGTGGTCGCCGCCACAGCCGCCGCCGAGCGCAACGGCTCCCAACAGCGTCAGGAGCGGGAGAAGACACGTTCGGCTTGCGTGCATGCGGGTTCCTCGGCGCGTGCGGAGCCGGCCTGCTTGCGTCCGGTCCCTCGCGTGAGGCATCCTAGTGCCCAGGGACCAACGGGGATAGCCCCCGGGGCCCGTGGGAGCGCCGGTCGTTGAAGCTGCACCTCGTCGACTGGTTGGTGATCGGCGTCTATCTCGCGACGGCCCTCGTGATCGGGCTCGTGCTCTCCAAGCGTGCCGGCAAGAGCGTGGACCAGTTCTTCCTCACGGGGCGCAGCCTGCCCTGGTGGATCGCCGGGACCTCGATGGTGGCGACGAGCTTCGCCGCGGACACCCCGCTGCTGATCACGGGCTGGGTCCGGGACCACGGCATCTGGATGAACTGGGCCTGGTGGTGCTACGCGGCCACGGGCATGTTCGGGACGTTCCTGTTTGCGCGCTGGTGGCGCCGCGGCGAGGTCATGACCAAGGCCGAGGTCGCCGAGCTGCGCTACGGAGGGCGGGGCGCCGTCGTCCTGCGCGGCACCCTGGGCGTCCTGCATTCCGCGTTCACCAACGTGATGATCCTGTGCTGGGTGATGCTTGCGGCGGTCAAGATCATCGCGGTGCTCTTCGACTTCCCCAAGGAGGTGGGGGTCGCCCTCGCGGCGACCCTCGCGGTGAGCTACTCCGCACTCTCCGGCATCTGGGGCGTCGTCGTCACGGACCTGATCCAGTTCGCCATGGCGCTGGTGGGGGCCTTCGCGCTCGCCTTCCTCGCGTATGGCGCCGTCGGCGGGCAGGCCGGCCTGGCCGAGGCGGTGGCCGCCGGCGGGTCCTTCACCGCCGACACCCTACGGGTGCTGCCCGTGGCGGGGGATGGCGGCGTGTTCGATGCGTCCTTCTGGACGGCGAGCATCACGGCCTTCGCTGTGTACCTCGGCGTCTCGTGGTGGGCGGCGGAGAGCATCGACGGCAGCGGCGTGGCGGTGCAGCGCATCTCCGCCACGAAGGACGAGCGCCATGGGATGTTGGCGTACCTCTGGTTCAACATCCTGCACTACGCCGTGCGACCCTGGCCCTGGATCGTCGTGGCGCTCGCCTCCCTGGTCGTGTTGCCCCACCTCGAGGTGCGCTCGCCGGTGGCCGGAACCGTCACCGAGGTGCGCCCGGATCTCGTGGTCGTCCAGCCGGAGGAGGGCGAGGCGCAGCGCCTCCCCGTGACCTCGGAGGCTGACGACTGGCGCCCCGAGCCCAAGGTCCAGGTGGACGACACCGTCAAGAAGGACGGGCTCGTCGCGCGCACGGACAGCGAGAAGGCCTACGTCGTCATGATGACGCGGTACCTGCCGGTCGGCCTGCTCGGACTGGTGATCGCCTCCTTGCTGGCCGCGTTCATGTCCACGATCGATACGCACGTGAACCTGTCTTCGGCGTTCTTCGTGAACGACGTCTACCGTCGCTTCCTCGTGCCTGCGGCTTCCGACAAGCACTACGTCCGCGTGGCGCGCATCACGAGCTTCGTCGTCCTGGCGCTCGCCTGCGGGCTTGCGCTGTCGATGGACTCCATAGGCAAGCTGTTCCTGTTCTTCCTGTCGTTCCTGGCCGGCGTGGGGCCCGTGTACATCCTGCGCTGGCTGTGGTGGCGTGTGCGCGCCACGACCGAACTCGTGGCGATGGTGGCCTCCTGCACCACGTCGCTCCTGATCACGCTGGTCGAGTTCGAGTGGTCCCTCGGGTCGCTCTCCCCGGACGGCGTACTCTCCGCGCCGGGGCGCATGATCGTGGTCGTGGTCGTGTCGCTGCTCTGCGCGCTCGCCGCGACGTTCCTCGCGGGCAAGCCCGACCCGGCGACGCTCGTGGCCTTCTACCGCAAGGTGCGTCCCGCGGGGTGGTGGGGGCCGGTGCGCGCCCTGGCCGGCGCGACCGCGCCGCGTGATCCGCTGGCGCCCGTCGTGGTCGGGATCGTCGGCGGGCTGGCGTTGATCTTCGGCGTGCTGTTTGCCACGGGCGACCTGATCCTCGGGTCGTCCGGCGCCACGGTATGGAAGGTCCTGCTGGGGGTCGCGGGCGCCGCGGCCGTCGGCTGGAGCCTCGGGCGCACGGCGCCCACGGGGTCGTAGCGCACGGCCGCTACAGCTGCAGCATGTGCCAACGGGTTGTGGGCTCGAGGAGCATGCGGCGCAGGCGGCGATCCCGCGTGCGCTTCAGGAACAGGGGCGGCGCATGGGTCGGGCGGAAACAGAAGCGCCGCGGCAAGGCCGAGTACAGGGAACGGGGCCCCGTCCAGTCTGCCTCCATGTGCTTGAGCTGTGTGCCGGTCTCGGGTGTGTGCATGAAGATGCGCGTGATCCCCAGTGATCCGACGAGCTGCTGCAGCGTGGCGGCGAGCATGGTGTCGGCCCACGACCGGCAGTACGTGTCGTAGAGGGTGTCCCGGTAGCGCGTCCAGGCGGTGCCGCTGCAGTCCGCCTCGCCGCAGTCACACGGCGTGCGGCTCTCGCTGTCCCAGTCGCTCTGGACCTCCTCGATGAGGGCCTCCCCCGTGTCGAGGTCGAGATCCACACGCGCCCACGCCAGCGTGAGTGCGCCGCCCGGCGCTTCGGGCTTGCCGCGGGCCACCGGATGGCAGGCCGCCATGGCGTCGCGGACCCGCTCTCCGATGAGGCCGCGGGTGATGCGGTTGTGGCTCTGCACGAAGTCCAGGCGCACCACCAGGTTGTGCCCCCGGCGGGTCATCTGATGCCAGCGGCGGCGCCAGCGCTCGCCCCCCAGCGGCCACGTCCCGTGGGCGACGCGGTACGTCCAGGGGCGCAGGGGCCACCAGGTGGCGACGTCCTCGGCGCAGACCACCCCGTCTCCGAGGGTGGCGAGCAGGGCGCGTACGCCCGGCTTGTCGAGCAGGCCACGGAAACGGCTGCGCTTGAGGTCGGCGATGCGCACCCCCTCGCCCGCCACGAGGGCGAGGAGCAGGAGTGCGTAGCGATCGTCGAAGTAGTGGAAGAGGGTCCGTCCGCGCGGCAGGGCGCGCTGGACCCGGCGGAGGGTCGTGTCATCCATGGCTCGGAACTCCAGAGCGTCCAGGCGGATGGGGCCCGGACGCGGGCAGCAGGGGGCAGCAGCTCTCCGTCGGAGAGCGCTAGCGGCTTGGCTGGAGTTGTTCGTGGAGGAGGCGCATGGGGGATGTCCGGGAGCTTGGACGCGGGCCGGGGCCGCCGGGTTCCCCGCCGCCGCGGCGTCCGGGTGCGCCCGTACCCTGATCGCCTTGATCTCCCCGACGCCCACGCCCGATTCCGACCTGCCCGTGGAAGCGCCTCCGGCCGCCCATGAGGCGCTGCGCGCGACGTTCGGCCACGACACGTTCCGCGACGGCCAGGAAGAGGTCGTCGCCGCCGTGCTCTCGGGACGCGATGTCTTGTGCGTCATGCCGACCGGTGCGGGCAAGAGTCTCTGCTACCAGCTGCCGGCGCTGCTGCGCGAGGGCGTGACGCTGGTCGTGAGCCCGCTCATCTCGCTGATGCAGGATCAGGTCGACTCGCTCAAGCGCCGCGGCGTGGAGGCCGCCGAGATCAACTCGTCCGTGCCGGTCGAGGAGCAGGAAGCCGCGATGGACCGTGCGGCCTCGGGCGAGCTCAAGCTGCTCTATGTCGCGCCCGAGCGGTTTCGCAACGAGCGCTTCCGGCGCCGCATCGCGGCCGTCGGCGTGTCGCTGGTCGCCGTCGATGAGGCGCACTGCATCAGCCAGTGGGGGCACGACTTCCGCCCGGACTACCGCCGCCTCGGGCAGTCCCTCGAGGGACTCGGCTCGCCGCAGGTGCTCGGGCTGACCGCCACCGCGCCGCCCGACGTGCAGGACGATGTCTGCGTGCAGCTCGCCCTGCGCGAGCCCGTGCGCTTCGTGCGTGGCATCGTGCGCGAGAACCTCGCCTACGACGTCGTGCGCGCGCGCGGCAAGGACACCAAGGACCGCGCCCTGGCACGCCTGGTCGAGGAGGGGGGCGGCACGCTGATCTACTGCGCCACGCGCAAGGAGGTCGATCGCGTGCACGCCTCGCTGAAGTCCGACGGCCTCGAGGCGCGTCGCTACCACGCCGGGCTGGACCCCGCGGAGCGCCAGCGCGGTCAGGACGAGTTCCTGTCCGGGCAGTGCGACCTGATGGTGGCCACCAACGCCTTCGGCATGGGCGTGGACCGCCCCGACATCCGTCGCGTCGTGCACTACGCCATTCCCAAGACCATCGAGGCCTTCGTCCAGGAGACGGGCCGCGCCGGCCGCGACGGCGAGGATGCCGCCTGCGTGCTGCTGTTCGATCCGGCCGACCTGCACATCCAGCGCTTCTTCATCGAGACGAGCAATCCGTCGCGTGAGGTCGTGCTCGAGGTGTTCCGGGTCCTGCAGTCCCTCGGCGAGGGGCGCCTCGAACTCACGGCCGACGCCATTGCCGATCGCATGCACCTCAAGACCAACGGGCGCGCCGTGGCCTCGGCCCTCGCCGTCCTCGACCGCGCCGCGGTCGTACGCCGCGGTCAGCGCGGCGACAACCTCGCGCGCGTGACGGTGCTGCCCTCCGCAGGGGATCTGTTCACGGAGGCGCCGCTGCCTCCGGGGCTCGGCCGCATGTTCTCGCACCTGGTGACGCGCTTCGGTGTGGATCGGCCGAGCTCCCTCGACGTGCCGGCGCTGGCCGCCGAGCGCGGCGTCACGGCCGAGACCGTGCGTCGCGGGCTCAACCGCCTGCACGACCTCGGCCGCATTCGCTACGTGGCCGCGTTCCGGGGCCGCGCGACCGAGGTGGCTGGTGCGCTCTCCGAGGACGCACTCGACGGCGTCGACTTCGAGCTGCTCGAGACGAAGCGTCGTCGCGAGGAGGATCGCCTCGAGGAGATGATCGGCTTCACGGCGACCCCCGGCTGTCGGGTGCGGTACCTGCTGGCCTGCTTCGGGGTCGAGGAGTCGGGCTCCTGCGGTCGCTGCGATCGCTGCAAGGGAGGGACGAAGACCCACGGGGCTCCGACGGCCGCGGCCAGCGAGCGGGAGCGCGAGATGGTGCTCCAGGTGCTGACCGCGGTGGAGGCCTTCGACAAGCGCTTCGGCTTCAAGCGTCTCGCCGGCCACCTCGGCGGCTCGCGCTCGGACAACGTCCTCAACAGCCCCCTCGGCACCGGCGACACCTACGGGGCCTTGCGCCACCTCGGGCCCAGTGGCGCGGAGCGTTGGTTGCGCACGGCCTACGACGCGGGCCTGTTGCGTCTCGCGCCGCACAAGCTCAAGCGCGGGGGGCGCACGGTGCACCTCGTGGCGCTCTCGCCCCAGGGCAAGGCTGTGCTTGCTGGCGAACCGCTGCCGGCGCTGCATCTCTGACGCCGCCCGGCGCGTGACCTTGGTAGAGTCCGCGGGCCTGCCCCGAGGAGATCGGCCATGCGCGTGTTGGTTGCAGTTTGCCTGTTGGTGTCACTCGGCGCGTTGAGCGCACGGGCCGACGAGAAACCGGCTCCGACCCACGAAGAGGCCGCAGCGCTCGTGGTGAAGGCGGTGGCCGACGGGGATGAGGCCACGCTCAAGGCACTGGTCAAGCGTGACGATCCCGAGTGCTGGGAGATCGTGGATACGCTGCTCGCCCAAGGACAGGGCGCGGCCGCCATCGCTCTCGGCACGCACTTCGACGAACGGCTCGTGGCCTACGCCAAGAAGCACGCCGCGAGCGCCAGCTACGGCACGGGACGTGACGTCCTCACCCGGGGGCAGGCCGCCGTGAAGGCGGGCGATGCCGAGGCGCTCCTCGCCGCGCTCGAGAGCTTGCCCAAGGACGCGCCGCCGGTGCTCCAGGTGCGCACGGCGCGCGCCCGTGCCAGCCTCCTCATGCAGCAGCGGCGCATGCAGGAGGCGGCCGAGGTCTGCGGCGCAGGCGCCGAGATCGCGGAGCGCATCGGCTGGAGGGACCCTGCTTGGCGTTTCTGGCGCAACCGCGGCCTGCTGCTCGCGCGGATCGGGAAGTTCGCGGAGGCCGAGCGCGCGCTGCGGCGGGAACTGGCCATGCGCGAGAACTGGGGGAGCGACCTCGACCGGGCGGGCCTGCTCGGCAATCTCGCCAACATGCGCAGCGAGGCGGGTGACGTGCAGGGTGCCATGGCGCTGCTCACCGAGGCGGCGCAGGTCATCGAGGCTTCAGGCAACGACAGCATGCACGCCCGCATTCTCAACTCCCTGGCCAACAGCCAGCTGGACCTCGGCCAATCGGACGAGGCGCGGGCAACCTACCTTCGAAGTCTGGAGATCGGGCGCCGCAGCGGCGACATGCGGGCCATTGGGCCGCCCGCCTACGGCCTCGGCAACATGGCGACGACCGGCGATGACCCCCTGGCAGCGGAGCCGTACTACAAGGAGGCGCTTGCGGCCTACCAGCGTCTGGGCGATCTGCGCGGCGAGGCGCTCACCCTGCGTGGCATGGGGCGCAACGCGAATGCGCTCGGGGACAGCAACGCGGCGGCCGAGCTCGCCGAGCGCTCCTACGCGCTGCGCGAGCGCGTCGGGGACAAGGCGGGCATGGCGCGTTCGCTCGTGGCCCTCGCCCTCGCCCACCGCGAGCTGGGCGCCATGGAGCGTGCCGTGAAGCACGTCGAGGATGCGCGCGCCCTGGCGGCCGAGGTGGGTTCGTTCGACCTCGACATGTTCGTGGATGAGAGTGCCGCGCGTACCTACCTCGACGCGGGGCGGCCCGTGGAAGGCATGCAGGCCGCTGAGCGCATGATCGATCGCGCCAAGGCTGCCGCCCATCCGATGCAGCTGGCCGCGGCCTACAACATGGTGGCGCCCATGCACGCGGCCAGTGGCGATGCCCGGCGCGCCGTCGAGATGATCCGCCAGGCCATGGCGCTCTGGGAGAAGGCCGGCGACACGCGCGCCATCGAAAGCTCGCGGGCGAACTTCGGGCTGATGCTGGCGCAGGCGGGGGAGTTCGAGGAGGCCGCGGCGCAGTACGAACTCGCCCTGGTCAGTGCCAAGGCGCGTGGCGCGCCCTTGCAGATCGCGTCCACCCATTGGGGCATGGCGATCCAGGCGTTTCGTGCGCGGGACTATGCGGCGGCTGAGCCGCATCTGCGGGCGGCCCTGGCGATCTTCGACGAGTCGGCCAACAGGGTGTCACAGGCCGGTGTCGCGACCATGCTCGCCGAGATCCGGCTGCGCGCCGGCGACCACGCCGAAGGACTCGCGCTCGCCACGCGCGGGCTGGAAGCCGCACGCGAGAGCCAGGCGCTGGATCGCATTGCCGCGGCGCGTGCGCTGATGATCGCGGCCCACCTCGCGCTCCAGCAGCCCGAGGAGGCCCTGCGCCATGCCGAGCAGGCGGTGGCAGCGCTGGAACCGATGCTGAACGGCATGTCGGCCGAGCAGGGCGCGGCGGCGCGCGACAAGTGGGACGCCGCCTACGTCTGGGGGCTCGAGTCCGCGCTCGTGTTGAAGGACGCGGGCCGCGCCTTCTACCTCATGGAGCATGCGGCCGCGGTGGGGCTGCGCGGGTCGTTGGATGCCCGTCGCACCCTGGCGGAGCACCTCGTGCCGGAAGAACTCCGCGCAGAGGAAGCCCGCGTGCAGGCGGCCGAGGCGCGTGCCTTCGAGCGTTACCGCCGTGCGGGCCGGCGCCGGGACCTTGCGAGGAAGCGCGCGGCGCGCAAGGCGCTCGACGAGGCGCGCGCGGCGCGCCACGCCGTCGTCGCCCGCATCCAGCGGGAGGCGCGCAGGGCGAGTGGCCTCCTGTATCCCAAGCCCGACCCGCTCGACACCGTGCGCGCGGACCTGGCGCCGGGCGATGCGCTCATCAGCTATCGGCTCTACGACACCATCGCCGTCGCGGTCGTGGCCACGCGCGAGAAGGCGTGGCTGGTGGACCTCGGCGAGGGCGCCGCGCTGGAGACCCAGATCCGCGCGATCCGTCTGGACCGCGAGCCCCACATCGACGCCGCGCGAGTGGCCCAGCTGGCCATGGTCCTGGTCGCCCCCTTGGCGCTTCCCGATTCCGTCAAGCGCGTCCTCGTCGTTCCGGCGGGGGCCGTCAGCCAGATCCCGATGGCGTTGATGTTTCCGAAGCATGCCGTCGTGCGCGTGCCCTCGGCCACGTTCTGGCGCAGTCTGCAAGAGGCCCCAGCGACCGGCACGGGGGTGCTCGCCCTCGGGGATCCGGACTACACGGGCCGCGCGCGGCCCGGGGCCAGCCGGGGGGGCGTTGCCTTGAAGCTGGCGCGCCTGCCCGCGACACGCAAGGAAGCCGAGGCGGTCGGGGACGTGGTCCTGCTCGGCAAGCAGTCCACCGAGCGCGGCTTCCGCAAGGCGCTTGGCGAACGCAAGCGCTGGCGCGCCGTCCACTTCGCGTGCCACGGGTTGGTCAATGCCGAGCGGCCGAGCTACTCCTCGCTCGCGCTCACCGGTGGGGACGGGGACGACGGCTTCCTGTCCTGCCTCGACATCTTCCGGCTGGCCGTACCGGCGGATCTCGTGGTTCTCTCCGCGTGCGAGTCCTCTCGCGGCAAGGTCTTCTCCCAGGAGGGGGTGCTGGGCTTGCCGAGTGCGTTCCTCTACGCCGGTTCGCGTAGCGTGCTCGCCTCACTCTGGAAGGTCGACGACGAGGCGACCCAGAGCCTGATGCTCAAGTTCTACGAGTTGTGGCATCCGGAAGAGGGCCAGGGGATTCCGGCTCCCGCGGCGCTGAAGGCCGCCCAGGCCCACGTGCGTGCCCAGGAGAAGTGGGCACATCCCTACTACTGGGCTGCCTGGGTGCTCTGGGGACTGCCCGAGTAGGGGCGCTTGGCTAGCCGGTCTTGGCCACGATGCGGGGCACGTAGATCGCGACGTCACCGAGGAGGGCCTGGCGCACCTCGGTGCCCAGCTCGAGCTCACCCAGCAGGCGCGTGACCAGGCGCACGGTCGCCTCACCCGCGATCTCGCCCTGGTCGTAGGTGTAGTGCTTCAGGCGCGAGACCGGCACGGCCACCAGGAGGCTGCGGACGTCGGCACGCCACGCGTCCAGGGGGCGCTCCAGGGCGCGGGCCGCCGCGTCGTCGAGGTCGAGCTTGCGCGCGAGCAGGTCGAAGAGCTTGCCCGCGATCTCGTCGACGTTGGCGCCGGCGATGACCGGCGAGGTGTGCAAGATCATGAGGGTCGGATCGTGCAGGTCGAGTCCGGCGATGCCCCGTGTGGCGGGGTCGTACACCACGGCGCGCTGCTCGGCGTCGAGCACCTCGGCCAGGTCGGCCGTGAAGCGTCCCTTGAGGCGGTACTCGGCAAGCATGCGTGCGACGCGCGGCGTGCCCGCCGGATGGCGGTCGCGCTGGGCGGCGAACTCCCGCTCGAAGCGCAGCCCCAAGGCCTCGATGCGCGCCACCTGGGGGTCGCGGAGCGGCTGGCCGGCCGAGGCCAGTGTCGCAGCGACGAGGTTGGCGATCGTGATGGGGTGGGTGAACTCGCCGTTGTGCTTCGCGGCCGTGGGCATCTTGCCGATGGTGCGGTACTCGAACTTCCGCATGCGCTCGACGTTCTCCTGGAGGGCGAGGTAGACCTCCTTGGGGACGGCCTCGCCGGCTTCCTTCCGTGCGAGGATCTTGTGCACGCTGGAGCCCACGATCATCGACGACTGGGCCATCTCGCTCCAGTTGGCCTCGCGGATCGCGGGCAGGGCGCCGGCCTTGCCGAAGGTGAACGTCGGTCCCTGGGAGGCGGGATGTGCGGCGAGGCGCTTCTGCAGACCCTCGTTCTGGGTCGTCACCTCCGCGAGCTTGCGTCGTAGTTCGGCGTTGTCGCGGTGGAGCCGCTCCATTTCCGCGCCCAGGCGGCCTGAGCCCGGATCCAGGGAGGGGTTGGGTAGCGACGAGGGGCCCGGTCCGAAGGCTTCTGCGTCCTGTGGGGCAAGAGCAACGTCGGCCGTGGAGGCGCCGGGCCCCCCGTCGAAGTGATGGTTCGTCGCGACGTGGCCGCCGAGGAAGCCGAGGCCGACGGCGGCGGTGAGGGACACGGCAAGCAGGGTCTTGGACGACATGAAGGTGAGGCCTCCGAGGGCGGTGGTGGCGGCGGTGGTCGTACCGACGGCGGTCGTGGTCGTACCGAGGGCGGTCAGCGCGCTCTGGGTCCAGCCGGCGAGGGCCGACTCCCAGCCGGTGGGCGGCGCCGCGATGGGGAGCAGGGCGAGGGAGCCGGCGACCGACGTGGGCGGCCGGCCGAGCTCGCGGCCGAGGCCGTCCATGCCGCGCTGCACGCGGGCACTGACGGTCTGGCGTGGGACCCCGAGGGCCTGCGCGGCCGTGGCGTGGCTCATGCCCGCGAGGTGCACGAGCGCGACGGCATCGCGTTCGGCCGCGGGGAGGGTGTCCATCGAGGCCTGGACGTGACGGGCGTCGTCGCGGCGCTCGGAGAGGAGGCTCGGGTCGGTGGCCGAGGGCTCGCGCGGGGTCATGGCGGGGTCGGTCTCCAGCAGGCTGCCCGAGGCGAGGGGGCGCCGCTTGCGGCGCAGATTGCGGGCCTCGTGGGCCACGACGACGCGGAACCAGGGCCAGGGATCGTCGTGGGGGATCCGGTCGGCCTTGCGGGCGGCTACGAGGAAGGCCTGCTGCACGGCGTCGTGCGCCTCGTGCCCGTCGCGCAGCAGGGCCCAGGCCACGGACCACGCCCGGCGCCCGCATGTGCGGACCAGGGACTCCAGGCGGTGGCGGTGGGCATCCATCGTCGATCGGCTCCTCTGCCCTTCACCGTCGCGGGAGCCCTGGGTGGCCAAGGCAAAATCCGGAAAAAGGGGTGGGAGGGGGCTTACCCCACCTGCGAGCGTCCTTGACCGTCCGGGTCGGGGCGGTACTGTCTTGCGGCCCAAGGGGGACGCCCCGGAAGGCTCTCCTTGAGGAGTAGTTCAGTTGGTAGAACGCCGGATTCTGGTTCCGGAAGTCGTAGGTTCGAGTCCTACCTCCTCAGCCACATCTTCAAATGGCCCCTTCGTCTAGCGGTCTAGGACACGGCCCTCTCAAGGCTGAAACACGGGTTCGATTCCCGTAGGGGTCACCATGTGACAAGCCCCCGCGACGCCCAGCGTCGCGGGGGCTTTTTTCGTCCATGCTCTTTTTCGTCCAGGGCGGCGTGCGCCGTCGGCGGATGCGGGCCGCGCGCTCAAGATGCGGGCCGAAACACACGATCCATAGCCTTGCTGATGATCGTGTCGAACCCCCGCATCTTCATGCGCCGGGTGCTCGACGCCGGAGTGCATGCGCTCGCGCTCTTCGCGCTGGCCAACCTCGTCCTCGCGGCCTTCTCGGACCGCTGGGATCCCACCTGGTTGTGGGTGCAGGGGGGGGCGCTGCCGTCCGGCCTCGTGCACGTCCTGGCGGCCCTCTTCGCCGTGGGCGTGCTCTGCCTGCACCGCCGCCATCCGGCCCTGGCCCTGGTCGTGCGGGCCGCGGCGCTGCTGCTCTCCGTCGCCTGCCTGGCCGATGCGATCGCCTACTACCGGTTGTTGGCGGCAGGGCACATCAGCAGCGCCGTGCCCGTGCCCCTGAGCCTCGGGCTGGCCATCATGCTGCTGGCCTGGGCCGTCGTGGCGCGCCCGGAGTCGCCCTACGGCACCGCCCGTACGCGCCGGGCCCTGTGGCTGCGCGTGCTCGACCGGACGGCGCCTCTCTGGCTGGGCGCGCTGGGGCTGCTGCTGCACGTGATGACGATCGGCGTCACCGACTACGCGCGGCCGGCCGATGCGGCCGTGGTCTTCGGCGCGGCGGTGCGCGCCAGCGGCCAGCCCAGCCAGGCGCTGCGGGATCGGACCGTCGCGGCCTGCGAGCTCTACCACCGCGGCCTCGTGGATCGGATCGTGCTCTCAGGGGGGCGTGACCCGCGGGCGCCGCTCAGCGAGCCCGAGTGCATGGCCGTCATCTGCCAGACCCAAGGCGTGCCGGCCGAGGCGCTCGTGTTCGACGAGGCCGGCGTGAACACCCAGGCTTCCGTGGAGAGCACGCGGGTCCTGGCGCGCCGGCACGGCTGGCGCCGCGTCCTGATGGTCAGCCATGACTACCACCTCGCACGGATCCAGATGGTCTGCCGCAAGGCCGGCGTCCGGGCCTACACCGTGCCGGCCGCCGAGTCGCGCCCCATGCTGCTCAAGCCCTGGTTCACCCTGCGCGAGTTGGCGGCCTACGGCGCCTACTTCGCGCGCCCCTAGGGGGCGGACCCGAATCGCCGGAATCGGGCCGTTTGACCGGTCCCGCGGCCCGGGGATACTAGGGCCATGCGAATCCTGCCCCCGCCCCGCACGGTCCTCCTCCACGGGGTGCTCGCCGTCGGCCTCCTTGCCCTGCTTCTGGCCGCCCCGTTGCCGCGAGCTCGGGCGGACGAGAAGCCGGCGCCGAAGCCCGACCCGGCCGAAGAGGCCTACGAGGACGCCTTGGAGCGGGCGGAGGGCATCGAGGGCGGCCTGATGAAGTCCGTCAACAAGGTCCGCATCAACTCGGTCGCGGTCCTCAACCTGCGGCGGCGCAAGCCCGCGCCGAACGCCGAGCCGATCCTGATGCGCGCCAGCGGCGGCTCCGGCGTCATCATCAAGTACCGCAGCAAGCTCTGGATCCTGACGAACGTGCACGTCACCGCCGGCCACCACGAGCTGCAGGTCGTGACCCACGACGGCGTCGTGCGCGACGTCGAGCAGCACGACTCGATCCCCGAGTACGACATCGCCCTCCTGCGCTTCAAGGACAAGCTCAAGCGCGTGAAGTTCCGCGGGGTGCCGGTCGTGGCCAGCAAGAGCCTCAAGGGGTTGAAGGCCGGAACCTGGGTCATCGCGACGGGGAGCCCGTTCTTCCTCGGCGAGGACGGCCGCAGCGTCACCACGCTGGGCGTGATCTCGGGCATGGACCGCTTCCTCGGTGGCCAGTACCAATACGTAGGCGCCATCCAGCACGACGCCGAGGTCAACCCGGGCAACTCCGGCGGCCCCCTCTGGGATCTCAAGGGCAACTTCATCGGCATCAACGGCAAGATCGCCATGAGCCAGCAGCTGCGCGGCGTGCGCCCGACGAACACCGGCGCGGCGTTCTCCCTGCCCGTGCATCAGGTGGAGGCGTACCTCAAGCGGCTCGTGGGCGACGGCGATGCCGAAGCCGGCTACCTCGGCGTGCAGACCGAGACCGAGACCGACAAGAAGGGCAAGGCCGTCGGCGCGAAGATCACCAAGATCGAGCGCGGCAGCCCGCTCGGCGGCCGCGGCGCCGGACCGGACGCGCCCAAGGTCGGCGACGTGATCACGTCGCTCATCGTCCGCGGTAGCGGCAAGACCGTCTACACAGCCAGCGACCTGCGCGAGCACCTCTCGCTGCTCGCCGCCGGCCAGGACGTCACCATCAAGTTCAAGCGCTCGCGGCGCACGAAGCGCTTCAAGGTGCGCCTCGCGGATCGCGGCCGATGAGCCGTCCCATGGATCGAATCCTCCGCGGCGGCCTGCTGGCCGCACTCGGCCTCTTGGCCGTCATGCTGCTCGGCGCGCCGAACGCCGGGGCCAAGGGCAGCATCTCCAAGGTCGAGGACGAGTTCGAGCGCGCCATCGGCAAGGTCACGCCGGCGACGTGCGTGTGCCTCCCGTGGGGCAGTCCGGCCAATCGGATCATCGGCGGCTCGTCCGGCGTGATCATGTCGCGCAAGGGACTCGTACTCTCCGACGGCGACGTCGGCATCCATCTCGATCGCGCCCGCGGCAAAGGCGTGAAGGTCAAGCCGGAGTGGAGCGAGGAAGTCGAGATCCGCCTGCCCAACCTCAAGGGCAAGGGCTTCCGCAGCTTCAAGGCGCGCGTCATCCGCCGCGATCGCGAGCTCGACTCCACGTTGCTGCGCATCGAGAAGGCGCCCTCCAGCTTGAAGTTCCTCGTCGCCGGCAACAGCGACGAACTGAAGGTGGGGGACTTCACCTTCGCGATGGGCAACAGCTTCGGTCTGGCGGCCGAGGCGCCGCCGACACTCACGGCGGGGGTCGTGGCCTCGCTCACCCCGGGCACGCAGAAGAAGGACAGCCTCTACGAGCACATCTACACCAGCGCGGCCGTCAATCAGGGCGTCAACGGTGGCCCGCTCGTGGACATCCACGGGCATCTCATCGGCACGATCTCGTCGGCCGTGGGTCTGGTCATGAAGGACGTCAAGCAGGACGACCCGCAGCTGGCGTACGCCTACTTCGGCAAGGTCGTGCCCATCGAGCGTCTGCGAGCCCATTACGCCGATCTGCCGGAGGCGAAGGAACTCTTCCCGCAGGGCAAGCACAAGGACCCCAAGCTGGGCGAGTCCGGTGCCTTGGCCCATGTGTTCCATACGACGGCCCG
>JARGNS010000025.1:3789-16221 GCA_029213105.1 Planctomycetota bacterium | reverse complement strand
GGGGGCGCGCGCCGCCGCGTCCGCCGCCTGGGACGCGCCCGGCCAGGACGTGGACGCGGGCACGGCGCTCGACGACGGCGCTCGGCGCGAGCGCGTCGAGGCCTTCGACGAGCCCGCCGAGCAGCATGCCGGGCCGGACGGCGTCTCCATGGACCGGGCCGCCCTCGGGCGGGCGGTGCACGCCGTCCTCGAGCATGTGGGGCCCACCGATCTCGAGGCCCCGTCGCACCTCATCGACCGGGCCGTACAGGCCGAGCACGAGGAGGAGGCGGGCGCCGAGGCCTTCGCCAGCGCCGTGCGCCGCATGGGCAATCGCTTCCTGGCCTCGGACGCGGGCGCGCAGCTGCGCGCGGCCCTGGCCGATGGGCTCGACGTGCGCCGCGAGGTCGCACTGCACGCACGCATCCGCTTCCCCCGCGGGGACGCGGTGGGCGGCTTCGACTCCCTGCTCGTGAAGGGCTCGATCGATCTGTGGTTGCCCACGGCCGACGGCGTGCTGGTCATCGACCACAAGACCAACCGCAAGGGCGGTGCGTTCGACACGCCCGAGGCGCTCGCCGCGCACTATGCCTGGCAGCTGCGTCTCTATGCGCTCGCGACCGAGCGGGCGCTGGGGGCCGACGTCGCGGGCACGCGCCTGCTGCTGCTGGATCCTTCCTGGGGCGAGGAGACGCTCGAGGTGCCGGTTGACGTCTCGGGCGATGCGCTCGAGGACGCGCGTCGGCTGTGCCGTGCCTTCGCCCTGGCCGAGCTCGAGGGACGCTACCCCGAGGACTGGCGGAGCCTGCTCGCCTGAGCCCGGAGAGCGCGCTCGCCCACGGCCGCCCGGGACGCGCGCTGGAAGATCACGGCCCGTGCACCCCTGCGCCCGGGTAGGTTGCGCCCATGGCACGCATCGCTTCGTTCAAGGGTCTCGGTTGTCTCGTCACCGGCGCGAGCGCCGGCATCGGCCGGGACATGGCACTTCAACTGGCCGCGGAAGGCGCGCGACTGGTCTTGAGCGCCAGGCGCGAGGATCGCCTCCGCGAGCTCGCCGAGGCGTGCCGCGGCCTCGGAGCCCAGGCGGCCTATGCGATCCCCGAGGACCTTGCCGATCCGGGCGCACCCGCGCGCCTGGCCGAGATGGCCGAGAACCACCTCGGCCACGTGGACGTGCTCATCAACAACGCGGGCTTCGGCAAGGCGGGGTTGTTCCACAAGGCCCCGCGCGAGCGCCTGCTGCAGATGATCCAGGTGAACATCACGGCCTCGGTCGACCTGGCGCATCGTCTGCTTCCCGGCATGCTCGACCGCAACATGGGTGCGGTCCTGAACGTGGCGAGCATGGCCGCGTACCAGCCGGCGCCCTACACGAGCGTCTACGGCGCCACGAAGGCGTTCCTGCTCGAGTGGAGTGGGGGCCTGCACCAGGAGTACAAGGAGTCCGGCGTCATCATCAGCGCGCTCTGCCCCGGGGTGACCGACACCGAGTTCTTCGATGTGGCCGGCTGGGGCAACATCAGCGGCTTCATCAATCGGCGCATGCCCTCCGCGCGCGTCGCCACCGTCGGCCTCGACGCGCTGCGCCGGGGCAAGATGGAGGCCATGCCGGGATTCCAGAACCGCGTGGCGATCTTCGCGCAGCGGTTCCTGCCGCGGACCTGGGTCGCGACGATGTCCCGCCGCCTCATGGGGGGGCGACCCTACCCGACGCGCGAGCGCTAGGACCGCCACGGTGCTGGCGCTCGACGCGCCATTCGTAGGGGCGCTCCAGGCGTCGCCGCGACGCCGTGTGTGCGCCCGCGCCGAGGGGGATGCGTACGAATGCTGCGGTTCGCGGGCGGACACCCACCCACGCGTCTCGCTGGACCGCCCCCACGGTTCGCGGGCAGGGCCCTGGTCACCAGGGGCGCCGCGGTGCTGGCGCTCGACGCGCCGCATGGGTAGCTTGCCTCCTTCGCACAAGGAGGTCTCCGCATGTCCCTTCCGCCGTACGAGAAGATGGGCGCGTTCTACCTGGGCAAGGACTACGACGTCGACGCCGGCAAGGTGACCGACGAGCTCCTGCTCTATGACGCCAAGGACCTGACGACCCACGCCGTCTGCGTCGGCATGACGGGCTCCGGCAAGACGGGCCTGTGCCTCTCGCTGCTCGAGGAGGCGGCGATCGATGGCGTGCCCGCCATCGCCATCGACCCCAAGGGCGATCTCGGCAACCTCATGCTCACGTTCCCGAGCCTCGAGGCCTCCGCCTTCGAGCCGTGGATCGAGGAGGGTGCCGCGACGCGCAAGGGACGCACCGTGCCCGAGCACGCCCGCAAGACGGCCGAGCTCTGGAAGAACGGCCTCGCCTCGTGGGGCCAGGACGGCGCGCGCATCCAGCGCTTCCGCGATGCCGTCGACATCTCCATCTACACGCCCGGCAGCGACGCCGGCCTGCCGCTGACCGTGCTCAAGTCCTTCGCCGCACCGCCCCCGGCCCTGCGCGAGGATCGCGACGCCATGCGCGAGCGCGTGATGGCGTCGGTCTCGGGGTTGCTCGCCTTGCTGGGCATCGAGGCGGATCCGATCCGCAGCCGCGAGCACATCCTCCTGAGCCGCATCCTGCACGAGGCCTGGGGCGCGGGCGAGGACCTCGACATCGGCACGCTGATCCAGCGCATCCAGGACCCGGGCTTCGAGCGCATCGGCGTCCTCGACCTCGAGTCGTTCTACGCCGCGAAGGATCGCTTCGATCTGGCGATGACCCTGAACAACCTGCTCGCCTCGCCCGGCTTCGAGGCCTGGATGGAAGGCGAGCCCCTCGACATCCAGCGCATGCTCTGGACGCCGGAGGGCAAGCCGCGCCTGACGGTCGTGTCGATCGCGCACCTCTCCGACAGCGAGCGCATGTTCTTCGTGACGATGCTGCTCAACGAGGTCGTGGCGTGGATGCGCACCCAGCCCGGCTCCACGAGCCTGCGTGCCTTGCTCTACATGGATGAGGTCTTCGGCTACTTCCCGCCTTCGGCCAACCCCCCGTCGAAGACGCCCATGCTCACGCTCATGAAGCAGGCACGTGCCTTCGGCCTCGGCGTCGTGCTCGCCACGCAGAACCCCGTCGACCTGGACTACAAGGGGCTCTCCAACGCCGGCACCTGGTTCCTCGGCCGCCTGCAGACCGAGCGCGACAAGGCGCGCGTGCTCGAGGGGCTGGAGGGCGCCAGTGCATCCGCCGGCTCCACCTTCGATCGCCAGCGCGTCGAGGCGATCCTTGCCGGCATGAAGTCGCGCGTCTTCTACATGAACAACGTGCACGACGACGAGCCGACGGTGTTCCACACCCGCTGGGCGCTCTCGTACCTGCGTGGCCCGCTCACACGCACCCAGATCAAGCGGCTGATGGCGAAGAAGCGCGCGACTGCCGCCGCGGCCCCCGGCCCCAAGGCCGAGAAGGCCCAGGGCAAGGCGAAGGATGCGCGCCCCGTGCTCCCGCCCGAGCTGGAGGAGCACTTCGTGCTGCGCGACGGCGGCGTGCCCCGCGGCAGCAAGCTCGTCTACCGTCCGTCCCTGCTGGGGCGAGCACGCTTGCACTACGTCCAGGCCCGCCAGGATGTCGATGAGTGGCGCGACGTCACCGTGCTCGCGCCCCTGGGCCGCGGCACCGAGCGCGTGCCTGCCGATCCGTGGGCATCCGACGCGGCGATCTACCCCGCAGGCGGGCCCGACCTGGACGGCGAGCCCGAGGGGGGCGCCACGTGGGCCAAGCTGCCGGCTTCCGCCGCGCAGGCGAAGAGCTACAAGACGTGGCAGCGCGTCTTCAAGTCCTACCTCTACCGCGATCACGCGCTCCCGCTCTACCGCTGCCGCGGGCTCAAGGTGTGGAGCGAGCCGGGCGAGGTCGAGGGCGACTTCAAGGCGCGCGTGGCACAGCTCGCGCGCGAGCACCGCGACCTGCAGGTCGAGAAGCTGAAGAACCGCTACGAGCCCACGGTCGCGCGCATGCAGGAGCGCGTGCGCAAGGCGGACCAGAAGATCGAGCGCGAGAAGGACCAGTACAGCCAGGCACGCACGAGCAGCTGGATCTCGATGGCCGGCACCCTGCTGGGGGCGCTCTTCGGCCGCAAGGTGCTCACCAAGGGCAACGTCGGCAAGGCCGGGACGGCCGCGCGCAGCGCGGGGCGTGCGGGCCAGCAGAAGGCCGACATCGCGCGCGCGGAGTCGGACGCCAAGGAGCGTCGCGAGGAACTCGTCGCGCTCGAGGCGAAGTTCCAGGAAGACCTCGACGCGCTCGAGGCCAAGCTCGACCCGACGAACTACGACGTCGAGGCGGCGCCGATCCGGCCGCGCAAGTCCGACATCGCGGCCGACCCGATCCTGCTGGCATGGACCCCGTGGACCATCGACGAGGCCGGCATCGCCACGCCAGCCTTCAAGCGCCCCTAGCGCGTGAGGACGCGCACCGCGCCGCTTCGCATCCCACGCGAGGGGGACCCAGGCGCTGGCGTCGAACCGCCCCGCCTGCGACGCGTTGTTCCTGCCATGGGACGCTTGCGCTCGATCCTCGCCTTCTGTGCCGCCCTGACCGGCCTGCTCGGCTGCGGGGACGCGCAGCCCGACGCGGACGACCTGCTCGCGGCCGAGGCCCCGGTCGTGGCGCCCAAGGCGCCGGTGCCGGGCCTGCAGGGACTGGGGTCACCCGGGCCGGCCCAGGATCCCAACACGGCCGGGCCCCAGGCAACCGTCGACGCGGACGCCCGGATCCATGTGCCGGAGGACACGCGCTGGGGCGGGCTGGTTCCCGCCCTCCGCCTGTCCGCGCAGAAGCGCCGCGACCGGGAGCACCTGGAGGGGAAGGACCCGATGCTCGTCTCCCTGCCGGGCCTGAAGGGCTACGTCATCGTGGGCGGCCATCGCGGTCGCGGGCAGCCGGGGCTGGACCTCGTGCTGAAGACCGGCTCCGAGCGCACGGTGGTCGAGTCGGTGGGCACGGCCTGGATTGCCGCGGGCGGCTGCGAGGTCCAGATGCTGTGGGAGGCCGAGGGGTGGTCTCTCGATCTCTGGCGTGAGCGCGTCGCCGCGCTCGAGGCGCTGAAGGGCGCCGGCGAGCATGGCATCCATGTCAGCGCCCACAGCGACGTGCCGGTGGACGAGCTCGTCGCCTTCCTCCAGGTCGTGGCGGATACGCACCTGGGCGCACCCCACCTGATCCTGCCCGGTCGGCGCCGGTTCGAGGACCCGACCGATGGCGCGCTCGGCTGGCTGTCCATGCATCGCTTGCCGGAGACGAAGGGCTGGGACAACGAGCTTGCGCCCGCCTTCTGCGATGGGCTGCGCATGGATACCGAACCGCTGGCCTACGACCCGCGCCAGGCCGAGGATGCCGGCCTCTCGGGCCTGACCTTGCTCGCCTTCCTGGGCGCCGGGTACACGAACCGCGGCAAGCACGCCTACGCGCGCACGGTCTCGCGCGGCTTGCGCTACCTGAAGACGCGGCAGCTGCCGGAGGGCCGCTTCCAGGGCGACCCCGCGTGGGACGACGGTGTGAGCCATGGCTTCGCCGCCCTGGCCATGGTCGAGGCCTACGGCATGACCGGCAGCCCCATCTTCAAGGGCTCGGCGCAGCGTGGGCTGGACGCGCTCGATGCCACGTGGCGCGCCTCGCGAGACGACCGGCTATCCACCGTGCTGACGGCCATGTGCTGGCGCAGTGCCGAGATCATCAACGAGGACTGCAAGCGACGGGGCAAGCCTCTTGCGCTGACGCTCGACGCGAAGTTGCGGGAGGCGCTGCTGAAGCAAGCCGCCCACCTCGAGAGCGTGACCGGCGACCTGGAGTTGGCGTGCGCGCTGGTGACGCGCCTCATGCTCGAGCCGGAAGCCTGGAAGCACGACGACGTGAAGTCCGGGGCCATGCAGCTCGCCAAGGCGGTGGCGGCCTCCGGAGCCGACACCCCGCCGGTGCTCGCCTACCTGACCACGATCGCCTGCTTCCGCGTGGGCTACCGAGCTTGGAAGACGTACAGGAAGACGCTCGAGCGCGACGTCAACGACACCCAGCTACGCGACGGGCATGTCTGCTGCATGCGTGGGTCGTGGGACGTCCGGGGGCGGCCCTTCGTGCCCGGCGGACGCGTGGCGGCGACGGCCCTCCACGCCCTCTGCCTTGAAGTGTTCTACCGCTACGACAAGGTTCTCGGCGTTCGCTGAGTTGCATGCCGGCGGTGCCCTGCGATCCGTGGGCGCATGGGGGGATGTTCGCAAGATGACGGAGCTGGCGTCGCCGGGGGTGGGTCAAGAACAGGTGTACTGAGACAGACGAGCATGCCTCCAGGACCATGGCAGGGCGCCGATTCGACGGACGGTGCCCACTCTGTGACGATCAGAACTACCGATATGCATGGCAATACAGCGACGCCAAGGTGAGTGCCAACAAGGGAGGAGAAGGGCGACTGCTTGCGGGGACACCTCGAACCACTTCGACGCCTGGGCGTACATGCTCGGCATCAAGATTGACTTCATCAGCCCGGGCAAGCCGGTGGAGAACTGCTACATCGAATCGTTCAACGGCAGCGTGTGCGACGAGCTGTTGAACATGAGTTGGCTCGAAGACTTTGACGACGCCAGGCGTCGCGCGCAGGCTTGGCGCGACGATTGCGACGTCGATAGACCGCACTCCAGTTTGGGGGACGAGCCTCCTTCGGCGTTCGCTTCGCGCTTTCGGCTTCTAGAAGCCGAAAACGCGAAGCGAGATCCCTAGAACCCGGCGCGACGCTGGACCAGAGAAGGGGCAGGGTCAAGAGGGCAACTTCGTGAGTTACCAGGTGGCACACTCAGCGGGGGCAGGTCAGTCTGGTGGGCACCACCGACAGGTGCGAGGATGCCCATGGAGGAGTCAGAAGGCTCAGAGGAAGCGGCGTGAGTGCATGGCGTCGCCGATCCTCTTGGCGACACGCCTCAACGAAGCGCGGCCCCCCCCCCGGGGGGCCGGACCTAGTAGGTCATCTTGCCTTCGGTGCCCTTCGCGGCCTCGACCCATCCGGAGATGATCGACGCGGCCGGAACGGCGTTGGTGAGGTTCTTCTCCTCGTTCTTGGAAGCCATGGCCGTAGCAAGGTTCTCCGCGTTGCGCTGCGCGAGCTCCTTGACGGTGTCCACGCCGGCGGCCTCGAGCAGCTCGGCGAACTGCGGACCGATGCCCGAGATGCGCATCATGTCGGCCATGTTCGTCCACTTGAGGAGCAGGGTCTCGCTCACGCCGGTCGTCTCGGCCGCGGACTTGCGTCCGGGACGCGCGCAGCAGGCGTTGAGGAGGTCCTCGGTGCTGTTGATGCCGGCTGCCTTCAGCTTCTCGCCGTAGGCCGGGCCGATGCCTTCAATGTCTTCGATGGGGTAGGTCATCGTCTTCAATCTCCTGAAGGTTGATGGAAGGGGGGTTACTTGAGGAGGTCCGTGAGGGCCGGGACCTTGGCGAGCAGGCTCTTGAGGAGATCACTCCCGAGCAGCGGCTCGATGTACTGCTTGAACATGTCCGCGAGACCGCCCAGCTTGTCGAGGTCGAGGCCGGTCTTCTGCAGCATGTCCACGGCGCCGAGCGCCTTGCCGGTGTCGCCGCCCAGGGCGCTGCCGAGCGCGCCCAGCAGGCCGCCGCCGCCGCCGCTGTCGCCCTTGCCCATGAGGTCCGCCGCGCCGGGGACCTTCTGGAGCATCTCGCTCATGTCGCCGGGGTCGGCGTACTGCTTGACGAGGTCGAGCAGGCCGCCGGTGGCGCCTGCGGCCTGGTCCTCGCCGATGCCGAGCTTGGCGGCGGCGTCACGGATGAAATCTTGCATGGGGTGGGGCTCCTGTCCCGGGGGACGGGCAGGGTACCCGGGGGCGCCAGGGCCGCTCAACAGAGGAAACGCCCACAGCGACCGGCTGGGGCTCACTCGCCGCGGACGTCGATTCGTAGCGGTGCGCTGCGGTAGCGGGCCTGCTGCCCGGTGGGCGCCCAGTGGGCCACGACGGTGAAGGAGCCCGGGCGGGCCACGGTCAGGCGCACGTCGGAGAGCTCGGCCCACGCCTTGGCTCCGGCCCAGGTGCGACGCGCGCCGCCGGCCAGCGGCGGCTGCTTGCGCTCGATGCGGGGGGCGATGCGCTCCAGGGAGGAGAAGAACGCCGTGGCGCCGCCCGGCTGAAGCACCTGGATCGTCACCTCGGCGCCCGACACCGGCCGCGGGTCCGTGCCGCGGTTCTCGATCACGAGCTCGAGCACCTCGGAGAGCGTCGTCTCGGTGCCGAGCCGCACCGGCTTCTTCGCGACCAGGCGGATGTCCATGGTGCGCACGACGTCGAAGCGCACCGGCGCCGACACCAGCTCGAAGGCGGGTACCGCGCCCATGGGGCCGGCGCCCTGCGGCACGTCGAGAGATACCGCGATTTCCTTGCGGCACGTCGCCGTCGAGAGACTCGCGCCCCTTGGAGGCCGCGCCGCGCGTGTAGCGGTAGTGCAGCCTCAACTCGACGGTTCCCTGATGCTGGAACAGGAGCGCGAGGTGCGCCGTGGGCATCCAGTTGTAGAGCTCGAGCTCCGCGCCGGGCTTCAGGGTGGTCACCTCGTCGTGCCAGTTCGCGTCGTAGAGGCCGCAGCGCCCCAGGCCCGCCTTGGGGACCGGGGTGCGCGTGCCGCGCGGACCGAGGGTCACGGCCGTGAAGAACACGTGCGGCTCGCGCCAGCCCGACTCCGACCCGTCGCCGGGCTTCACGAGCTTGTAGGTCACCGTCTTGGAGCGGTTGACGATCCGGGCACGGACGCGGACGGGCTCCCCGGGCTCGATGACCTTCGGGGTCGTGAGGGTCGCCTCCAGGACGAGGTCACGCTCGAGGGCCTTCGCCGTGGGGGCCTCCTCGCCGGCGCGGGCGAGCGTCGCGGCGAGGGGGAGGGCGAGCAGGCAGAGCGGGAGCAGGGTGCGCTTCATCCCTCGTTGGACGGGGTCGCGCGCTATGAGTTCCCTGCGGTGCGGGCTTCAGCCCCGGATGGCGGGATCGACCTCGACGCCCACGGGGCAGTGGTCGGAGCCCATCACCTGGTGGTGGATGGTCCCGGCGCGTACGTGGCGCATGGCCGCCTGGCTGGCCAGCACGTAGTCGATGCGCCAGCCCACGTTGCGCTCGCGGACGCCGAAGCGCTGCGACCACCACGAGTAGTGGTCGGGGCCCTCCTCGAAATGGCGGAAGGTGTCGACCCAGCCGCCTGCAATCCAGCGGTCGAGTTCCTCGCGCTCCTCGGGGCGGAAGCCGCTCGTCTTGACGTTCGACTTCGGCCGCGCCAGGTCGATCGCGCGGTGGGCCGTGTTGAAGTCGCCCAGGACGAGGACCCGTCGGCCCCCGCGGCGGAGCCGGTCCAGGCGGTCGTAGAGCGCCCGGTAGAAGTCCAGCTTGTAGGGGATGCGGCTGTTGTCGCGGTCCTTGCCGTTGCCGTTGGGGAAGTAGCCGTTGGCGATCACGAGGCGGCCGAAGTGCGCCAGCTGCAGGCGCCCCTCGACGTCGAAGCGCTCCGCGCCCAAGGAGGTCTCGACGCGATCCGGTGCCGTGCGGGAGAAGATGCCCACGCCGCTGTAGCCCTTGCGCTCGGCCGGGGCGTAGGCGACGTGCCAGCCCGGCGGCGCCTGCAGGTGCTCCGGGAGCTGCTCGGGCAGCGCCCGGACCTCCTGCACGGCCACGATCTCGGCCCCGCTGGCCTCGAGCCAGGCAGAGAAGCCCTTCTTCTCGCAGGCCCGAAGGCCATTGACGTTCCACGACAGGATGCGCATGACGCCATTGTGCGGGTACGATCCCGCCGACATGAAGATCTCCAAGTCCCTTTTCGTCACCAAGAAGGAAGAGCCGGCCGACGCCGAGGTCCGCTCCCACGCCCTCATGGTGCGCGCCGGTTTCATCCAGCAGATTGCGGCAGGCATCTACGTGTACGGGCCGCTCATGTGGCGCGTGCTGCGGAAGATCGAGACGATCGTGCGCGAAGAGCACGACCGTGCCGGCTGCCAGGAGCTGCTCATGCCGGCGCTCCAGCCGCGCGAGCTGTGGGAGGAGAGCGGTCGCTGGGAGCGCTACGTCGCCGACAAGATCCTCTACCACTTCGAGGACGGCCGGGGGCGTGAGGTCTGCCTGGGCCCGACCCACGAAGAGGTCATCACGAACTTCGTGAAGGGCCGGATCACCTCCTACAAGCAGCTGCCCCAGAACCTCTACCAGATCCAGACGAAGTTCCGCGACGAGACGCGTCCGCGCTTCGGCCTGATGCGCGGTCGCGAGTTCGTGATGAAGGACGCCTACTCCTTCGACGCGAGCGCCGAGGGCATGGCCGCGTCCTACGCCGTCATGCGCGACGTCTACCGCAACATCTTCACCCGCTGCGGCGTGCGCTTCACGCCCGTCGAGGCGGATGCCGGCGCCATCGGCGACGCCGCCAGCGAAGAGTTCATGGTCGATGCGGACACGGGCGAGGACGCGATCGCCGTCTGCCGCACGACCGGCTACGCGGCCAACACGGAGAAGGCCGTCAGCAAGATCAGCGCGCCCCCGGAGCCCGAGGCCGAGGTGGCGATGCACAAGGAGCCGACGCCCGCCGCGAAGTCCTGCGAGGACCTGCGGGCGCTGTTCCCGGACCTGCCGCTCGAGCGCATGCTCAAGACGATCCTCTACCGCGCCACGTGGCTCGATCGCGATCAGGTCGTGGCCGTGATGTGCCGGGGCGATCGCGAGATCAACACGATCAAGCTGCAGAACGCACTCGACTGCCTCGCGGTGGAGCTCGCCGACGAGAAGACCGTCAAGGCCGTCACCGGCGCCGCCGTCGGCTTCGCCGGCCCGATCGGCCTCGCCGACGACGTGCGCCTGATGGCCGACGCGTCCGTCGAGGGCGTGAAGGGCTTCCTCTGCGGGGGCAACGAGACCGACACGCACTACCTGGACGTGTACTTCGGTCGCGACCTCGAGCAGCCCGAGACGCATGAGCTCGGACTCGTGCAGTCCGGCGACGCGACCGTCGATGGCGAGGGCACGATCGAGATCACCCGCGGCATCGAGGTCGGGCACATCTTCCAGCTCGGTACGAAGTACTCCGAGGCCATGGACTGCCGCTTCGCCGACGAGAACGGCAAGCTGCAGCCCTTCCACATGGGGTGCTACGGGATCGGCGTGAGCCGCACGGCGGCCGCGGCCATCGAGCAGGGCCACGACGACGGCGGCATGATCTGGCCGCTGCCGATCGCGCCGTACCACGTGATGATCATCCAGATGCGTGCGGGGGACGAGGCCCAGGAGGGCCTGGCCCAGGAGCTGCACGATCAGCTGGAGGCGCAGGGCATCGAGGTGCTCTGGGACGATCGCAAGATGGGCGCCGGCGGCAAGTTCAAGGATGCCGACCTGGTCGGCATCCCGATGCGCGTGGTGGTCGGTCGCGATGCGGCGGACCGCAAGGTCGAGTGGAAGCCGCGCACGGGCGGCGAGGTCGAGGTCATCTCGGCCGACGACGTGCTCGCGCGCGTGCAGGCGGCCTTCGACGCCTAGGGGCAGGGCGCGCGTCTCGCGACGACGCTTGTAGAATCCCTGCGTGGACGACTTCTCCGACTGGTTCCGACTCGATGCGGATGGCCGCATCGAGGCGTACAAGTGCGGCTCGTGCGACGACTGGCACGAGGGCGTTCCGCTGTGCTTCCACGCCGAAGCGCCCGCCCAGGTGGGGCTCGTGCCCGACGACGAGTGGCCGCAGCGCGTCACGCTCGGAAGCGACCAGTGCATCCTCGAGTTGGACGACGGCACCCACTACTTCATGAGGGGCTTGCTGCGCATTCCCATCCGGGGGCGTGAGGACTTCGTCGAGCACGGTGTGTGGGTCTCGCTGAGCGAGGCGAGCTACGAGCGCGCCGGGGAGCTCTGGGAGACGGTTGGGCGCGAGTCGGAGCCGCCGTACTTCGGCTGGCTCTGCACCGAGGTCCCGGGCTACACGGACACGATGCTCCTCAAGACCCGGGTGTTCACGCAGCCCGTGGGGGCGCGTCCGCTCCTCGAGGTGTTCGAGCCGGAACAGCACCCGCTGGTGGTCGATGCGCGCACGGGCATCGACGAGGCTCGGCTTCCCCGGCTGGTGTTCGCCGGGCTGGGGCTGGCCGAGGACGGAGCCGCCGACGGCGCCTAGTAGTGCGGCGGGGGCTCGTTGACGTCTTCGCTGTGGCCCTGGGCGAGCTGGTCGCGCAGTTGCACGAGCTCGCGCCGCATGGTCTCGAGCTCGCCCTGCTGGGCGGTCACGATCTGGTTGAGTTCCTCGAGCAAGCGTTCCTGATGCATCAGGCGCTCCTCGAGGGCGATCATCGGGGTTTCATTCTCGCGCACCGCGAGTCTCCTCAGTTTCAGCAGGGCTCGGCGTCCGCCGAGGCAGGGGCGGGGCTTCAGGTCTCGCCGCTGTTCGCGGAAAGCCCTGCGTCGGGTGACACGGTC
>JARGNS010000025.1:0-3779 GCA_029213105.1 Planctomycetota bacterium | reverse complement strand
GGCTGCATGCATGGACTCGGTCTCGGCCGAGCGCACCCAGAACTCCCATTCGTTGCCGTCGGGATCCGCCGCCCAGAACTTGTTCGCCACCGCATAGCAGCACGTGACCTGCTCCTCGGTGCGTACGGCGACCCCGGCCTCCGTCGCGCGGGCCTGCCAGGCGACCAGCTCGGCCTCCTCGAAGAGCTCGACGCCGAAGTGCTCGCCTGAGGCGGGCTTGGTGTGCTCGGGTGCGCTGACCAGGGCGAGGTGCAGTCCCGGCTCGTCCAGGCGCCAGTTGGCGTAGTCGGCGCGTACCTTCGAGGGACCCGTGCCGAAGAGGCGCGTGTAGAAGGCGATCGATGCGTCGAGGTCGCGCACGCCCAGGCTGATGTGGATGCGGGTTCTCATGGGCGCAGCCTACTCCGGCTTCATGGGCGGCTTCGACGGATCGTCCCACAGCTGGCGGTGGCTTCCGTCGCAGCGCGGGAGCTTGTCGCTGTTCTGGCAGGTGCACCAGGCGAAGTTCATGGGCATGGTGTCCACATCCACGATCTCGGGACGCTTGTCGCTGCCGCCATGACTGCCGTCGCAGAACGGCGCGTTGCCCGTCTGGCCGCACGTGCAGATGGCGTGGTTTCCGGGGCGCAGCTCGACCACGAGCGGCTTGGCGTGGGGCTTGTTCGTATCCGCCATGAGCGTCTCCTGTTGCTGCTCCGACGCCGGGGGGCGACCGAGGTTTCTAGTTCGCGTGGATCCACGCCGCCGCAGCGGCGTGATCGGGGAAGGTGCCCGTCTCGCCGTCGGCCATGCGCTTGCCGTGCCAGGAGCCGTCGTCGTTGCGCGTGAACACGTAGGGCACGCCGCGGCGGTCCGCATAGCGCATCTGCTGCCCGTGCTTCTTGGGCTGCGGGTAGACCTCGCTGGCAATCCCCTCGGTGCGCAGGGCGGCGGCGAAGGCGAAGGCCGGCTCGAGCGCTGCCTCGCCCGGATGCGTGATCATGACCGCACTGGGACTCTGGGCCGTGGCCTCCTGGCCGAGGGCCTCCAGGGCGTCCATGAGGCGCGTGATGCCGATCGAGAACCCGACGCCGGGCAGGGTCGACTTCGTGTACAGCCCCGCCAGGTCGTCGTAGCGCCCGCCGGCGCCGACGCTGCCGATGTCGGGCAGGGCGTCGAGCTGGGCCTCGACGACGACGCCGGTGTAGTAGTCGAGTCCGCGCGCGATGCTCGGGTCGAAGCGCAGGGCCTCGGGCCGACGCCCCGAGGCGATGAAGAGGGCCTGCACCGCGCGCAGGCCTTCGATGCCCGCTCGGCCGAGCTCGTTGTCACCGACGGCGACTTCCAGGGCGGCGAGGGTCGCATCGTTGTCTTCGCGCGGGGTGCATGCCTCGAGCACGCGCTCGATGGCCTCGGCCTCGAGACCGGCCGCGGTCATCTCCGTGCGCACCACCTCGTCGCCGAGTTTCTCGCGCTTGTCCAGGGCCCGCAGGACGGGCACGGCCTTGTCACGCGCGCCGAACGTGTCGAGCAGGCCGTTGAGCACCCGGCGGTCGTTGACGCGCAGCGTGATAGGGCCGACATCCAAGGCCTCGTACACGGCGGCCATGGTCACGAGGGCCTCGGCATCGGCGGCCGTGCCGGTGGCACCGATCAGGTCGGCATCGCACTGCAGGAACTCACGCGCGCGGCCGCGCTGCGGTCGCTCCCCGCGATAGACGAGTCCGATGTGATAGCGCCGGAAGGGGAAGACGAGCTTGCCCTCGTGCTGGGCCACGTAGCGGGCCAGCGGCACGGTCAGGTCGTTGCGCAGGGCTACCGCGCGGCCACCCTTGTCGGTGAACTCGAAGAGCTCCTTGTTCGTCTCGCCGCCGCTCTTGCCCTTGATGACCTCGGCGTACTCGAGGATGGGGGAGTCGATCGGGCCGTAGCCGTGGGCGAGGAAGACGTCCTCCACGATGCGCAGGAGGCGCGCACGGCGCATGGCCTGGTCGGGCATGAGATCCCGGAACCCCTTCAGGGTGCGGGGCTGGATGAGGCTCATCGTCGTCTCCCGCCGACGGGAGGCGTCTCTACACCCCGGCGGCGCGGGCGCGATCAAGGCCTTCACGCGCGGAAGCGAGTCCTTCCACGGCTTGTCCTCCCCACGGAAGGGCACGACGGCGCGCAGGGCGGCCAGGACGCGCGTGCCGGCCCGGCCCGGCTTCAGGCGTCGCAGCTCGATCGCCTGCCCGGCGGTGAGCAGCTCGATGGCCAGGATGGCGGTCACGAGGTCGCCCACCTCGCGGGCGCGACGCGCCGCGATGGGCGCCATGCTGACGTGGTCCTCGATGTTCGCCCCCGTGGGGATCGAGTCGGCGCTGGCCGGGAAGCACAGGCCCTTGCTCTCGGAGGTCAGCGCCGCGGCGACGTACTGCGGGATCATGAAGCCCGAGTGCAGCCCGGGCTTCGGCGCGAGGTAGGCCGGCAGTCCCTCGTTCATGTGGGGGTCGATCAGCGTGGCCGTGCGGCGCTCGCTGATGCTGCCGAGCTCGTGCGTGCAGAGCTTGAGGTGGTCGGCCGCCAGGGCGAGCGGCTGCCCGTGGAAGTTGCCACCCGAGAGGATGTCCTCGCCGAAGACGAGCGGGTTGTCGGTGAGCGCGCCGAGCTCCCGGGCGAGGACGTCGCGTACGAAGGCGGCGCCGTCGATCGACGCGCCATGCACCTGCGGGGCACAGCGGATCCCGTAGGCGTCCTGGGGCGCGGCGCGCTTGCCGGGGATCGACGCCACCGGGGCGTCGAGGAGCTTGCTGCCCTTCAAGACCTTGCGGATGCGCGCGGCGCTGAGGGACTGGCCGGGATGGCGACGGGCCTCGTGGATGCGCGCGTCGAACGCCGGCGAGCGACCGGCGAGGGCTTCGGTCGTGAGGGCGGCCGCGATGTCGGCCGTGCGCAGCAGGAGCTCCGCGCGCTCCAGGGCCAGCAGCGAGATCGCCAGCGTGACCTGCATGCCGTTCACCAGCGCGAGGCCCTCCTTGTAGGAGAGCGTCACCGGCGAGAGGCCGACCTTCTTGAGCGCGGCCTTCGACGACATCGTGCGTCCGCCGACGCGGGCCTTGCCTTCCCCGATGAGGGGCAGGGCGAGGTAGGACAGCGGGGCGAGGTCGCCGCTGGCGCCGACGCTGCCGCGGGTGGGGACCTCGGCCAGCACGTCCGCCTCGTAGAGCCGCATCATGGCCTGGAGCGTCTGCGGGCGGATGCCCGAGTGGCCCTGGGCCAGCGCGTGGATGCGCAGCAGCAGCGCGAGGCGTACGACTTCGTCGTCGAGCGGCGGCCCGTCGCCGAAGGCGTGGCTCACCAGCAGGTTGTGCTGGAGCGTGGATGCATCCTCGGCGGCAATCGGATTGACGGCGTTGCTGCCGAAGCCGGTCGTGACGCCGTAGACCCACTCGCCGGCGTCCGCCGCACGCTTGATGCGCCCCGCAGAGGCCGCGATGCGACCGGCAGCGCCCCGGGCGAGGGCGAGGCGATGGGGGGCACGGGCCCCGGCGAGGGCGGCCTCGGCCGTGAGCGCGCCTCCGAGGGTGAGGCTCCGGCGGCGGGCGCCGGGGTTGGTCTTCTTGGCAGGCACGGGGGGCGTCCTAGGGGCGTCAGTCGTTTTCGGGCGGGCCCGGGTCGGCGGCGACCATGAAGGCGACTTCCTTGCGGAACCACTCCATGTCGACGCGGCCCGAGATGCGCGCGCTGTGCACGACGATGATGCCGGAGTTCGTGAAGAGGCCGACGCGGGCAGGACCCATGGTGCTGCCGTCGTCGCCCTT
>JARGNS010000024.1 GCA_029213105.1 Planctomycetota bacterium | reverse complement strand
GGAACATGTCTTGCGACAGGCTTTCCTGCGGCGCGTAGCGCAGCCAGTCCTCGACCGACAGGCCATTGCCCTTGGACTTGGAAATCTTCTCGCCCTGGTCATCCAGGAACAGCTCGTAGACATATTGCACTGGCGGCTCGACGCCCAGGATGCGGCAGATCTTTGAATAGACCGGCGCATTGGCCTGGTGATCCTTGCCGAACATCTCGAAATCCACGCCCAGCGCGGCCCAGAGCAGCCGATCGGTCCAGGTCACCCTAGGACTCCTTCACGGCCTCGATGATCTCGACGAACGCATCCTTGCCGTCGTTGAAGAACATCAACGTGTTGTCCATGGCGAACAGCGGGTTGGGGATCCCGGCGAAGCCGGGGCTCAGCGAGCGCTTGATGACCACGACCGTGCGAGCACGATCGACGTCGATGATGGGCATGCCCGCGATCGCGCTGTTCGGGTCGGTGCGCGCCACCGGATTGACGACGTCGTTCGCGCCGACGACCAGTGCCATGTCGGCCTGCTCGATGGTGCTGTTGGTCTCGTCCATCTCCTTGAGTTGGTCGTAGGGCACATTGGCCTCGGCCAGGAGCACGTTCATGTGGCCCGGCATGCGCCCCGCCACCGGATGCACCGCGTACTCGACCTGGCAGCCGTACTTCTCGTGGATCAGGTTTGCGAAGTCGCGCACCGCGTGCTGCGCCTGGGCTACGGCCATGCCGTAGCCGGGCACGATCACCACGCGCTCGCACGTCTCGAGCATCATGGCGATCTCGTCGGCGCTCGTAGACTTGACGTTCTTGTAGACCTCGTCGGCATCGGGCGTGTCCGCGCTGGGCCCCAGGCGCGCGAAGATCACGTTGAGCAGGCTGCGGTTCATCGCCTTGCACATGATGTTGGTCAGGATGATCCCCGACGCACCCACGAGCGCGCCGGAGATGATCAGCGCGTTGTTGTTGATGACGAAGCCCGTCGCGGCCGCCGCGATACCCGAGTAGCTGTTGAGCAGGGCGATCACGACCGGCATGTCCGCGCCGCCGATCGAGAACGTGAGGCATACGCCCAGCAGGCCGGCAACGGCGACCAGCGCCCAGAAGGGGCCCTGATCCTGCAGCAGGACGGCGCCCCCGGTCGTCGTGAAGAGGTTCGGGTCGATCGCCCGGGCCTGATTCACCACTACGATGCCCAGGGCGATGGCGCCGAGCAGGCTTGCGAGCTTCAGGGCGTTCAGCCAGGGGAGCGTGTCGGACTTGGCCAGCAGGACCACGCTCATGAGGACGGCGGAGGCGACCACGAGAATCGCGTAGACGTCGAGCTGGTCGGCGGAGGCGCGCTGGAGCGCGTACCACCCCGCCGTGCCCAGGATCAGCAGGATGAAGCCGTACTTGATGGCCTTCTGCCAGGGGTGGAGCTTCCACTTCACCGCGAGAAACTCGGCGAGCTTGCCGAAGGCCACGTAGCTGCCGAACAGGGTCACCGAGCCGATCAGCGCGGAGAGGACCGTGGCGACGAGCATCTGGGTGATGCGGGCGTCATCCGGCTGCAGCGTCGAGAAGTCGGTTGCCATGGCGGCCACGATCGCCGCAGCAGCCACGAGCACCGAAGCCATGCCGCCGAAGCCGTTGAACAGTCCGACGAGCTCGGGCATCGAGGTCATCTTGATCTTGAGTGCGGCGAAGGCGCCGATGAGCGAGCCGATCGCGAGCCCGATCAGGATCATGTCCCAGCCGATGCCCTCGCCGCCGTAGCTGCTCCACTCGGGCCCCATCAACGTGGCGAGGACGGCGATGAGCATGCCGATGGCGCCGGCGCGGTTGCCGCGCACGGCGGTGCGCGGGTGGGACATCCACTTGAGGTCGAGGATGAATAGGACGGCGGCGACCAGGTAGGCCAGGTTGACGGCAGCTTGCGGCAGCATGGCGGACCCCCTAGCGCTTCCGGAACATGCGCAGCATGCGATCCGTGACGAGGAAGCCGCCGACCACGTTGATGGTGGCGAAGACGAGTGCGACGGTGCCGAGCACCTTGGCGGCCATGGGGTAGTCCTGGCCCAGCATGCCGGCGGCCAGCAGCGCGCCGATGATCGTGATGCCGCTGATGGCGTTGCTGCCCGACATCAGCGGCGTGTGCAGGGTGGGGGGGACCTTCGTGATGACCTCGAACCCGACGTAGATCGCCAGGACGAAGACCGTCAGGAGCATGATCAGGAGTTCCATCAGGCCTGCCCTTCCGTGGTGGCGCCGAGTTTCTCGAGCACGGCTTCGTGGACGACTTCGCCGCCCTTGGTCATCCAGGTGCCGGCCATGATGTCGTCTTCCTGTTCGAGGTCGAACACCGCGACGTGATCCCGATCGCGCGGGTTCTCCGGCTTCGAGAGCATGTTCAGGAGGAAGTTGACCGCGTTGCGCGAGACCATCTGCGACGCGTGATAGGGGAGCGACGAGGGCACGTTGCTCGGACCGAGGATCGTGACGCCGCCCGACTCGACGACTTCATCGACCCGCGTCAGCTCGCAGTTCCCGCCGCGCTCCGCAGCGAGGTCGACGATCACGGAGCCCGGAGCCATGCCCGCGACCATCTCGGCCGTCACGAGAATCGGAGCCTTGCGCCCGGGGATCGCGGCGGTCGTGATCACGACATCGCTCTCGGCGACCACCTTGAGCATCATCTCGCGCTGGCGCTCGTAGAAGGCCTCGTCCATCGCCTTGGCGTAGCCGCCTTCGCCCTCGGCGGTCTCGAGTTCCATCTCGACGAACTTGCCGCCGAGGCTCTCGACCTCCTCCTTCACGGCCGGGCGGACGTCGTAGGCGCTGACCACCGCGCCCAGGCGCTTGGCCGTGGCGATCGCCTGCAGCCCCGCCACGCCGGCGCCCACGATGAAGACCTTCGCCGGGGCCACGGTGCCCGCGGCCGTCATGAACATCGGGAAGAACTTGGGCAAGCGGTCCGCCGCCCAGAGCACCGCGCGGTAGCCGGCGACCGTCGCCATCGACGAGAGGATGTCCATCGCCTGGGCGCGCGTGGTGCGGGGGATCAACTCCAGGCCGAAGGCATGCACCCCGCGCTCCGCCAGGGCGCGGATGGCTTCGGGATGCGAGAGGGGGTCGGCCGCGCCGATCACCACCTGCCCCTCGCGGTAGCGAGGCAGGTCGTCCGCCCCGCGCTCGGGGTTGGCGCCGCCCATGCGTACGTGGACGAGGATCTCCGCCTTGGCGAAGACGTCGTCCCGGCCCGCGAGGACCTGGGCCCCCTTGGCCTCGTATGCGGCGTCCAGGAAGCCCGCCTCCGTGCCCGCGCCCGCTTGGATCACGACTTCGTAGCCTCGCTTGGCGAGCATGGGCACGAGGTCCGGGACGAGGGCCACGCGCCGCTCCCCGGGGAAGCTCTCCTTCACCACGCCGACGATCATCCAGGCCTCCCCTCGAGATTCAGACCTGATCGTTCTACGTCAAAGCGCGGCTGCGGTCAGCGATCCAGATGGAATGCGGCTACGTGTGTGCGGACAACCACGCAGCGACGCGCGGCTGGACGGCGGCCAGGAGGTCGTGGCCGATGTCCAGGGCCTCGGCGTCGAGCGCGACGCCGGCGGCGGTCAGGCGCTCCACGACGCGCGCGTTGTAGTCCGCCGCGTAGAAGCGATCCTTCAGGCCGGTGAGCCACAGCACGGGCAATCCCGCCCGCGCGTCGAGGGCGCCCCGGTTGGCCGTGGGCACGCCGCCGGCCAGCCCCACGACGCCGCCGACGCGCGCACGCTCGTGCACGGCGAAGTCGGCCGCGACGCCGACGCCCTGGCTGTATCCGAGGATCACCGTGCGCTCGGGGTCGAGCGCGTGCTGGGAGTCCGCCAGATCCAGCGCCTTGGTGATGAGCCCGCGGTTGCGCGCCTCGGCCTCGGCGCGATTGGGGTCCGCGATCCAGCCGTAGCCGATGCGGCGGGCGCCGACGTTCTCGCGCCAGCGCTCGGCGTAGAACGCCTGGGGGCCCTCGGGCGCGATGATGATCGTGCCTTGCGGGGCCAGCGAGCGCGCGTAGGCGAACATGGCCTCGGTGTCCTGCGCGTAGCCGTGCAGCGCGATCAGGGCCGGGGCCGGTCCGTCCGGCAGATCCTCGGGCAGGTGCATGCGCACGTAGGCCGTTGCCTCGATGCGCAGCGGGATGCGGTGGTCGCTCATGAGGGGCCTGCCGCGCCGGGCTAGGCGGGGCGCGAGGCGCCGCCCGCCTCCAGGGCCATGATCTTGCCGACGCGGCCTGCGTGGCGCCCGCCGCCGAACCCGGTGGTGAGGAAGAGATCGGCCAAGCGCAGCATCGTGGACGTCGGGATGACGCGGGCGCCCATGCACATGACGTTGGCGTCGTTGTGTTCGCGGCACATGGCCGCCGTGAAGTCGTCGTGGACGGTCGCTGCACGGATGCCGTCGATCTTGCCGGCCGCCATGCAGATGCCGATGCCGGTGCCGCACACCAGTACGCCGCGATCGGCTTCGCCGCTGGCGACGGCCCGGGCGACCTGCGCGCCGTAGTCGGGGTAGTCCACCGACTCGCCCGCGTTGCAGCCGAAGTCGATCACGTCGTGACCGGCGGCGCGGATGTGGTCGGCCACGGCGAGGCGCTCGTCGACCGCGGCGTGGTCGGATGCGATGGCGATCTTCATGGCGGCACTCCGGGGTGGGCCCCGAGTCTAGTCACCGGTGGGGACCAGACCTCCTCGGGCCGGGGCACGTCAGGTCTGCGATCCCTCCGGCTAGACTGCCTCCATGACGAGGCCGCTCCGCTGGACCCTGCTTCTGCTGCTCGCGGCCGCCCTGGTGCTGGCCTGGCTGCTGCACGAGGACGTCTTCGAGCCCGCCGTGGGGCCGGGGCGGGCGCCGGCGGACGAGGCCGCGCGGGTGCCCGAGTTGATGGGGGGGGACGGCGCACGGGCCGCGCGGCGCGGGCCAGGCGCAGCCTGTCCGCGGCGAGGTGCTGGAGCCGCCCTTCCCCGATCCGCCGTCGCTGGCCGTGGAGACGGTCGATGGCAACACGGGGCGTCTCGTGCGGGCGCGTTGGAACCTCGGCACCGGCCGCGTCGTGGCCGGCCCCTTCTCGCCCACCCAGCGGATCGATGCGGAAGCCGTGGCCCGGCAGGCCCGCGCCGCCGAGGCCTCCCGGCGCGTGTGGGAGGAGGCCTTCGTGGCCAGCGGCGAGGCGCTGGCGGAAGCCGTGCATGTCGACGAGCTCGACCGCCTCGCCTTCACCGTGCGCCCACCGCCCGGCTACGTGGAGGCCGGCCGGCATGGCCGCCCCAGCCAGGCCGTGGCGGCCGGCGTCAAGCACCTGCGCTGGGTGCAGCCCCTGTGGCGCGAGGCGGTCCTCGACCTGCGCGTCTTCGGTCCGGATGGCCTTCCGCTCGCGGACGCCCACGTCGCGGTCTTCTCCGCGGCGGGCCGCATCTGGCACCCGCCGATCACCAAGCGCGGCCCGGGCGAGTTGCGCATCCGCGGCATCCCGCACCTGCGGGGGGAGCCGGTGCGCGTGCTCCTCGACTGGGGCGACCCGGACCCTGGTGAGGAGGAGGCCTCCGAAGTGGTCGAGGAGTACGACGAGTCGACCGCACTCGAAGACGCCCAGGTGAAGACGGCGATCCCCGCCGAGCTCTCGCGCCCGTGGCAGGTGGACGTGCACCTGAAGAGCCTGGAGTCCCCGCTGCTGGACACCATGGAAGTCGACTACGACCTGGAGTTCGATGAGTCCTGGAGCGAGACCGGCGGGGCCGATCCGCCGAAGCCGGCCACGGCGCGCATCCGCGTCCTGGGCCATGACGGGCAGCCTGTGTTCGGGGCGTTCCTCGAGGAGGTGGGTTCGGACCCCGAGGGCGTGATCGACCTGAAGGGGTTGGTGCCGGGCTTCCGGGTGCTGTGTGCCAAGGCGCGAGGGCGCTTTCCGATGATGGGCGAGGTCACCCTGCTCCCGGGTAGGCACCACGAGGTCACCCTGCGGGAGCCCCGGGGGGCGCGTCTGGAAGTGTTCGTGGTCGATGCCCAGGGGCGCCCGAGGCCGTCGGCACGGATCTCCCTGGGCGGGCGGTTGATGTTCGACGTCGAGGACGGCGTGCAGCGCATGGATCCGCACACCGACGAGCGTGGCCGGCGTACCTTTGCGCGCGTGATGCCCGGAGCGATCACGGTCAAGGCCTGGTGGGGGACGCGCTCCGGCAAGGCCGAGGCCACCCTCGTGGACGGCGAGACGAAGACGCTGCGGGTCCCCACACGCTGAGCGGGGCAGGATTCGTCCGGTCCCCCGGCGGCGCTCCGACCGTTGTATGGCGACAGCCGGGACGCCCTACAATCGCCGGCCATGTCCGCGGGTCCCTTCCTCACCATTCTCGAGAAGATGGCCAGCGAGAACACGCTGGCCCGCGGTCGGAGCTACTTCCGCCAGGGCCGGGTGCACGGTGTGCGCCTGGGCAAGTCGGGGGCACTCGAGGCTACCGTCGACGGCACCCGGGCCTACGAGGTCAGTCTGGGCCTGAATGCGTCGGGGTTCCGGACGGACTGCTCCTGCCCGGCGTGGTCCCACGAGGGGCTCTGCAAGCACGTCGTGGCCCTGGCCTGCCTCGCCGACGAGGAGGAGATCGCGCACGCCATGACGCGCGCCCTGCTCTCCGACGAGCCGCTCGAGCAACTGCCCGACGGACCGCCGCCGGGCGAGCCGTCCGGGGCGGCGCGCGGGCGACGTGTCGCCAGCTGGCGTGCGCGTCTGGCTGGGCTTGAAGAGGGTGCCCGGCGCCGTCTCGAGGAGGCCGCAAGCCAGGCCGAGGAAGGCAGCGCGCGCTTCGAACTGTGGATCGAGCCGGAGGAGTGCCATCGCCGGCAAGCCCTCGTGCTCACCCTCACGCGCCGCACGGCGCGCAAGAACGGGACCTTCGGGGAGCCGAAGGAGGCCAAGTGGTCCTCGGTGCCGTCGCTGTCCTCGCTCTCGCGCGCGGCGCGCGTGGCCCTCACGCGTGTGCAGAAGGCCGGCAAGGACGATGTCTTCGGCTGGCGCTGGGACGGGCGCTCCAAGCTCCTCGTGCAGCCTGGGGAGGCGGGCCGCGCGCTGGCCGCGCTGGACGGCGTCGTCCCGGTCTACTGCCAGGAGGCCGATGGCGGCTGGAGCGAGCCGCTGCACTGGTCCCAGGAGCCCTGGCGGTTCGGTCTGGCGCTGGACGTGCGTCGCACGCGCGGCGAGCAGGTCGTGCACCTGGACGGCGAGTTCACCCGGCGTGACGTGCGTCGGCCCCTGGACGATGCCAAGCTGCTGCTGCCCGGCTCCCTCATCTTGTTCGAAACGGAGTGCGCACCGCTGGACGACGCGCGCGCCTTCGACTGGGTCACGGAGTTGCGCCGCGACGGGGCGGTGGAGGTTCGCGGCGACGACGTCCAGCCGTTCCTGCAGCGCTTGCTCTCCCTGGCCCACGGCGTGCCGCTGGATCTCGGGGCGCTGGCCGAACCGGGGGGCGAGCCGAGCGGCACGCTCGAGCTCTCGCTGCCCTCCGGCAAGGCGCCGGAAGGCGCGGTCACCTTCGCCTACGGGGGGCTGGAGATCGCGGCCGCCAGCGTGGCGCCCTACGTCGTGGAGCGGGGAGAGCCCCTGCGCATCGTACGGCGCAACGTGGAGGCCGAGGACGCGCTACTGGACACACTGACCGAGGAGGGCTGCACGCCGCTCGGCGTGCGCGGTCGGGATCACAAGGTCCGCCTGCCCGTGGACGGGCTCGCCGGCTGCTGTGCGCGCCTGATCCAGCGAGGCTGGCGCGTGCAGGTCGAGCGCAAGCCGCTCCGCGCGGGCGGCTCGCTCTCCATGCGGGTGCGCTCCGGCATCGACTGGTTCGATATCGAGGCGGAGGCGAACTTCGATGAGACCGCCCTCGCGCTGCCTGCCATCCTGCAGGCCGTGCGCGATGGCAAGGGCTTCGTCACCCTGGATGATGGTGGTGCGGCGCTGCTGCCGCCGGAGTGGACTGCGCGGCTCGAGGCGCTGGGCTCCCTTGCGGCAGGCGCCGGCGAGGACGAGGCCCTGCGCGTGGCCCGGGCGCGTGGACCGCTGCTCGATGCGCTGCTCGCCGACGTCGCCGACCTCCAGACCGACACCGAGTTCGACGCCCTGCGCGAGGCCTTGCAGGCATTCCGCGGCGTGCGCGCACGGCGCGAGCCGAAGGCGTTCCAGGGGGACCTGCGCAGCTACCAGCGCGAGGCGCTGGGCTGGTTCGCGTTCCTGCGCAAGACCGGCCTCGGAGGCTGCCTCGCCGACGACATGGGTCTAGGCAAGACGGTGCAGGTGTTGGCCACGCTGCTCTCGCGTCGACGGGCGAAGGACCGCCGCGGCCCGACCCTCGTCGTGGCGCCGCGCTCCGTCATGTCGAACTGGATCGCGGAGGCGCGGCGCTTCGCGCCGGACCTGCGCGCGGCGACGTACCACGGTGCCGGGCGCGCGGCCACGCTCGCCGACGCCAAGAAGCTCGACCTGATCGTGACCACCTACGGCACGATGCGGCGTGACATCGACGAGCTCGCGACGATGCCGTTCGATTACGTCGTGCTCGATGAGTCCCAGGCCATCAAGAACGCCGCGAGCAAGACGGCGCGCGCTGCGCGTGCGCTCGACGCGAAGCATCGCCTGGCGCTCTCGGGCACGCCGATCGAGAACCACCTGGACGAGTTGGGCTCGCTCTTCGCGTTCCTCAACCCCGGCCTGCTCGGCTCGCGCAAGGAGTTCCAGGCGCTCCTGGGGGCCTCCGACACGCCTTCGGCCGAGCGCATGGCGTGGCTGCAGGCCGCCCTGCGACCCGTCATCCTGCGCCGGACGCGCGAACAGGTGTTGACGGAGCTGCCGGAGAAGTCCGAGCAGGTGCTGCGCTGCGCCCTGGGCGAGGACCAGCGCCGGGCCTACGACGGGATCCGCCAGCACTACCGCGCCAGCGTGCTGAGCCGCGTCGAGAAGAACGGCATCGGCAAGTCCCGCATGCACGTCCTCGAGGCGCTGCTGCGCCTGCGCCAGGCGGCCTGCCATCCGGGCCTGATCGATGCCTCGCGCAAGGCGGAGACCTCGGCCAAGTTGGATCAGCTGCTTCCGATGCTCGACGAGATCGCCGACGCGGGCCACAAGGCGCTCGTGTTCTCGCAGTTCACGCAGTTCCTGGGCATCGTGCGCAAGCGCCTGGACGACCTGGCCATCGGCTACGAGTATCTCGACGGGCAGACCACCCGCCGCGGGGAGTGCATCGAGCGCTTCCAGAACGACCCGAGCTCGAGCGTCTTCCTCATCAGCCTCAAGGCGGGCGGCACGGGACTCAACCTGACCGCGGCGCAGTACGTGTTCATCCTCGACCCGTGGTGGAACCCCGCCGTGGAGGCCCAGGCCGTGGGCCGCGCGCACCGCATGGGCCAGGAGAACCCCGTGGCCGTCTACCGCCTCATCGGCGAGGGCACCATCGAGGATCGCGTGCTCGAGTTGCAGGCGCGCAAGCGCGACCTCGCCCAAGCTGTGCTCGGCGGGGTCAGCGACGCACCGCTGCGCGGCATGACGCGTGAGGACCTCGAGGTCCTGCTGGGCTGACCGGCAGCACGGACAACAGGGCGTGCTGACGATGCGGTAGAGTGGGCTGTTGGCCATGGCAGGCGAGGCGGAGGCGTCTCGGCGCCATGACCTGGAGGCGAGGGATGCGAGGGGTCGGCTGGATCACGGGCTGTGCGCTCGCACTGCTCACGGCAGGGCCGTGGGCCTCGCGCCCGGCGCAGGCCGACGCGATCGTCGTGACGCGCGCCATGCAGGCCTCGACGATCGCCGAGATCTTCGTGGAGCCGGCCCAGGTGCGCGTGGCGCTCGAGATCGGGCCTGGTGACCTACGTGCGTTCGCGCTGATCCTCCCGGACGACTCCTACCAGCGCCTTGGCCATGCCCCGCGTCCCGTGGCGGAGCGGCACGCGGAGTTCCTGCGGGAGGGCTTCCTCGTACACGCCGATGGCGTGCCGTTGGCAGGGACGCTCACCCTCGACGTCGGCCGGCGCGTACCGCGCGACGAGATCACGGGGGAGCCGCTCCCGGTCGCGACCGATGGGGGGGAGCCCGTGCTGCGGCTGGAGTTGCGCTATGCGCTCGCGACGCGGCCCCGCACGCTCACCTTCCAGCAGCCCCGGCGGGACGGGCAGCCGGCCGCTTCGATCGGGTTCGTGGCCTACCACCGTGGGCTGGCCGTGAACGACCCCCGCTACTTCCTCGCGAAGGTGACGCTCGATCTGGACTGGAAGGACCCGTGGTACTCGCGGTTCCGGCATCGCAACCTCGCGCGGAAGTTCGCGGCGCCGCTGTCGGTCTACCTCTACGTGGAGCCGTTCGAGGTTCGGCAAGAGGTCGTCCTGCGACCGCGCGATCTCCAGCACTGGACCGACCTGGGCCTCGAGGGACGGGACGCGCTTCCGGCCGGCGCGCAGGCCGAGGTCATCCGCAAGGTCGTCGCATTTCTCCAGACCCGCAATCCACTGACCATTGACGGACAGGTCGTCGAGCGACGTCTCGATCGCGCCCACTTCATCCGCCGCACCCTGCGCACGACCGGCATCATCGATCCGCCCGAAGATCTCGACCTCGCGTCGGCGACCCTCGGCGTGATCTTCTACGTGCCCCGGGAGGCGCTTCCCGAGCGGGTCGCGACACGCTGGGAGCTGTGGAACCCCCAGATCCAGGTCGTGCCCGCGGCCGCGTCCGACGAGGCCGGCGCGCTGCCCACGCGGCTGACCCCGGAGGCCCCGGAACTCGTCTGGCAGAACTTCCTGCGGGGCCCTTCGCGCTACGCCCTGACCGCCGTGCCCACGCCCCCCGGCTCCCGCTCCTGGCCGCTGCCGCTCGCGAGCCTGCTCGTGCTGGCGGTGGGCCTGTGGTTGGCACGCCGCGCGCGCGCGACGTCCCGAGCTCGTGTGCTGGTCACGCTCGTCGTCACGTGTCTGGTAGCGGCGCTGCTCTGGGCGGTCCTGCCGTTGCCCATGTCGCTACCCGGCACCCCGGGTGCCCAGGTCACGGACGCCGAGTCGAGTGCTGTGCTGGCCGGCTTGCTGCACAACACCTATCGCTCGTTCGATCGGCGCGAGGACGAGCTCGTCTACGACCGCTTGGCGCGGAGCGTCTCGGGGGCGCTGCTCCAGCAGGCGTTCCTGGAGATCCGGCGGCGCATGGAACTCGAGAACCAGGGCGGCGCACGCGTGAAGGTCCGCGGCGTGCGACTGCTCTCGAGCGAGACCAAGCCGCTCGAAGCCATGCAGGGGTTTGCGGGCACATGCACCTGGGACGTCGTGGGTTCCGTCGGGCACTGGGGGCACGTGCATCAGCGCGCCAACCGGTACACGGCCGACGTTCGGGTGCAGGCCGTCGACGGCGTCTGGAAGCTCACCCGTCTCGACGTGACCGACGAACAGCGCATGGGCCCCGGCGCCCGTTAGCCCGGTGCGCGTGCGCCGGCGTTGGCGATCAGCAGCAGGCTGATGCCAAGGCCCAGGCTGACGATGAGGCAGAGGCCCGAGAGCAGGGGGTAGGCTCCGATGTCGACCTCCTTCCCCAGGGACTGACCGATCCCGACGGCGGCGAGAAGCGCGCCGCCGACCGTGGCGGCGACCCGCCGGAGGGGAGACCAGCGCGCCTTGACCCGCGCCGCACGCAGGCCGGCACGGAAGCGGTAGCGATCGGGGCGGGGTACCCGTTCCTGGCGTGGAAGCCCAACGCCGAACCCGAGGCCGAGCGTCAGGTGGAGGAGCAGGGCCAGGGCGATCTTCCACGGCACGATCGGGCCCCAGAGTGCGCTGAAGAACAGCACGTAGCCCACCCACAGCAAGGTGTGCAGCAGCCAGCCCGTGGGGTTGGCATAGGGGCGTAGGGGCGCCGTGGGCATGAACCCAGGATAGGCGCCCGGGGGGGGGGGCTGCCGCGGCCGGACTAGCCGAGGTAGTAGAGCAACGACTGGATGCGCAGCATGATCTTGCGGATGATGGCGAACGCCTGGCCGTGGGCCGTGTAGATCGCGACCGTTCCCGACGCGCCCATCTCGGGATCGAATCCCTCGATGGCCTTGAGCTTGAAGCGCACGCCGACGCCCATGGGCGGCTTGAACTGATCGATCATGACGAGCTGGCCGGATTGGGCCATTTGCGCTTCGCCGCTGGCCCAGACCACGGCATCGACCTCGGCCTCGAAGACCTCGCCAGGGCGGCTGGCCAGGGCAATCTCGGCGAGCTGCCCCGGCTTGACGTGTCGAATGCTGGCCTGGCTGAAGACCGCGCCCGCCCAGTACTGTCCCTCAAGGACAAAGGTACCGAACTGCCCGGCTGAGAGCATGTCGCCGACCGTGATGTTCAGGGCCGCAACGAAGCCATCGTCGGGGGCCCGAATGAGCGTCTCGCCCAGATTGAACCGTGCGGTCGCGAGCTGATCTCGCAACTGACGCACGCTGGTGTGCTCGCCATCGATCGTCGAATCGACCTGGATCTGCGCCTTGCGCTCGGCGGCGTTGGCGGCGTCCAGTTGAGCGGATAGGCTCTTCAAGCTGAGGCGCGTTTGTTGCTCGTAGGCTTGCGCCGCGCGTACGGCGGCTTCGGCGCCCAACACGCCCTGCTCGGCTCGATCCTGGTTGGCGCGCGCAGCGGCGAGGCCCGCCTTGGCTGCCACCAGGGCGTTCTCCGCGTTGTCGAGTTCCGCCTGCGACGCGACGTCCTCCTTGACCAGCCCACGGATGCGCTCCAGCTGGATGTCGCCCGTGCGGACGTTCGACTTGTTGGCTTCCGTATCGGCCTTGGCCGCCTCGAGCGCATTGCGGCTCGAGGCCAGGGCGGCGACGGCGGACTCGCTGTTGGCCTTGGCGGCGTCGATGCCCGACTTCGCGGCGTTGATGTTGGCCTTGGCCAGCTCGACTTGGGCCTTCGCGGCTTCCAGGTCCGCCGCCATCTGCTTGACGCTCTGCAAGGCGCCCTCGACCTGGGCCTCCAGCATGCGGACGCTGTTCTCGTAGGGTGTCTTGTCGACCTCGACAATGGGGTCGCCCTTCTTCAGCCGCTGGAAGCTGTTGACGTGGATCTTCGTGACACGGCCGCCGGAGTAGGCCTGCAGGCCTACCGTGCGTGTGGTGATCTGGAAGCCGCTGGTCGCTTGCGGTGAGCCCTGGGCCAGGAGCACGAGGATGCCCACCATGAGCGCGACGCCGACGAAGATGGATGCGGCCTTCGTCTTGGGGTTCCACGGGATCAGCTTGAGCTTGAAGAACAGCAACCAGACCAGGACGCAGTATCCACCGGCAATGAGCATCAACATCAGGCGGTCTCCTTGTTGCTCGCGTCGGGCGCGGTGGGGCTGGGGGCGGGCGTGGCGTGGGCCCAAGTGAGGGCGCCGAGCCAGGCGAGGCCTGCCGTCAGGATGAGTCCGCCCCAACTCAAGACGTTGACTGCATCCGGGTAGGGGTGGCCACGCTGCAGCGCTACGGACTTGGGCCACTTGGCCAGCGCCACCAGTGCGTACACCAGCAGCACGGCGAGCAGCACCAGGACGAGGAACGCGAAGATCATCATGGGAGGGGGCTCCTCGGGGGAGGCCGCATCATAGGTCCCCTGGGCTGACGGAGTCCTGCGCAATCCTGCGCAGCCGCGCCCCTGCGGGGGCCGGAAACGGCCCGCGCCGGGTGGCGTGCGATGGGGACTGCGGCTACCTTCGTGGACCTCCCCCCTTCGGCACCCAAGCCGAAACTCACGAAAGGTCTCTATGTTCAAGAAGCGAGTGATTCTCCCGGCCGCGCTTCTCGTCGCGGCAGCCGCTTGGCTCTTCCCGAGCGAGCAGGCGTCCTCCGACGAGGCGAAGAAGCCGAACATCCTGGTCATCTGGGGTGACGACATCGGCTGGTTCAACCCCAGCATCTACCACCGCGGCATGATGGGCTACAAGACGCCCAACATCGACCGCATTGGCAAGGAAGGCGCCTTCTTCACGGACTGGTACGGGCAGCAGAGCTGCACGGCAGGCCGCGCCGCATTCACGCTCGGCCAGTCGCCCGTGCGCAGCGGGCTCACGAAGGTCGGCATGCCGGGCGCGAAGGAAGGCATCTCGGTGCTGGACCCGACGATCGCCGGACTGCTGAAGCCCCACGGCTACATGACCGGCCAGTTCGGCAAGAACCACCTGGGTGATCTCGACACCCACCTGCCGACGAACCATGGCTTTGACGAGTTCCTCGGCAACCTCTATCACCTCAACGCCGAGGAAGAGCCCGAGAACCCCGACTATCCGAAGAACGCCGAGTTCAAGAAGAAGTTTGGCCCGCGCGGCGTCATCAAGTCCTTCCGTGACGGCAAGATCGAGGACACGGGTCCCCTGAACCGCAAGCGCATGGAGACCGTCGACGGCGAAGTCACGACCGCCGCCATGGACTTCATGGAGCGCTCGGTCAAGGCCGGCAAGCCGTTCTTCTGCTGGTGGAACGCCACCCGCATGCACATCTTCACGCACCTGAAGGCCAGCTCGAAGGGCAAGACCGGACTCGGTGTCTACCCGGACGGCATGGTCGAGCACGACGGGCACGTCGGTCAGCTCCTGGACAAGATCGAGGCCCTGGGCGTCGCCGACAACACGATCGTCATGTACTCGACGGACAACGGCGCCGAGAAGTTCTCGTGGCCGGACGGCGGCTCCGCGCCCTTCCGTGGTGAGAAGAACGACAACTGGGAGGGTGGCTACCGCGTGCCCTGCCTGCTGCGTTGGCCTGGCGTGATCAAGCCCGGCACGATCGTCAACGAGATCGGCTCGCACGAGGACTGGCTGCCGACGTTCCTCGCCGCCGCAGGCGATCCCGACATCAAGGAGAAGCTCAAGAAGGGCGGCGTGGAGGCCCTGGGCCGCACGTACCGCGTGCACCTCGACGGCTACAACCTCGTGCCCTCGCTCAAGGACGAGGCGGTGGCGTGGCCCCGCCAGGAGTTCTTCTACTGGACCGACGACGGCAACCTCGCCAACATCCGCTACAAGCGCTGGAAGATCGTCTTCCTCGAGCAGCGCGCCCACGGGTTCAACGTGTGGGAGGAGCCCTTCACGGAGCTGCGCTTCCCGAAGCTGATCTGCCTGCGCACCGACCCCTTCGAGTGGGCGGCCGAGCATGCGATGGACTACCCGCGCTGGCGTGCCGAGCGCATGTTCGCGATGGTTCCGGCGCAGGCCTTCGTGGGCAAGTTCCTCAAGACCCTGGAGGCGTTCCCGCCTCGTCAGGAGCCGGGCAGCTTCAGCTTGAGCAAGGTCATGGCGAAGCTGCGTAGCGGCGCGAGCTCCGGCTCGAAGTAGTCGCGCGACCCAGAACGAATGCACGACGGCGGGCGCTTCGGCGTCCGCCGTCTTTCGTTTTGACGTTCGCTTCTCCGGGCGGCGTGACGCGACTCCGCGGGCCGCACGAGCCCGAAGGGCCCTAGCCCTCGTCGTCGAAGCGGGCGCCGTAGTCGACGGCCACCCCGTAGCGGGGGTCCTCGATGACACTGACTTCGACGAGGTTGCCTGCGCGCTCGAGCAAGGCACGGCAGTCGGGGCTGAGATGGCGCAGGCGCAACCGCTTGCCCACGCGCTTGTACTTCTCGGCGAGGGAGTCGATGGCGTTCAGGCCGCTGTGGTCGAGCACGCGTGTCTCGAGGAAGTCGATCACGACTTCGTCGGGGTCCTCGCGGGGCTTGAACAGCGCCGCGAAGCTCTCGACCGAGGCGAAGAACAGCGTGCCCGAGAGCAGGTAGACCTTCTCGCCGTCCTCACCTTCGCGTACGCGCACATGGATGCGCTGGCTGGCCTTCCAGGCGAGCACGAGTGCGGAGACGATCACGCCCACCACGACGGCGACGGCCAGATCGCTGAAGACCGTCACCAACGAGACGAGGATGAGCACGAACGAGTCCGATTTGGGGATCTTGCGCATGATGCGCAGGCTTGACCAGGCGAACGTGCCGATCACGACCATGAACATCACGCCCACGAGTGCCGCGAGGGGAATCATCTCGATCCAGCGCGAGGCGAAGAGGATGAACACGAGCAGGAACACGGATGACGTGATACCGGCGACGCGCGTGCGGCCACCGGACTCCACGTTGATCATGCTCTGGCCAATCATCGCGCAGCCACCCATGCCGCCGAAGAGGCCGGTCACGACGTTGGCGCCGCCCTGGGCGAGGCACTCCTTGCTGGCCTTGCCGTGGGTCTCGGTGATCTCGGCCACGAGGTTCAGCGTCAGCA
>JARGNS010000023.1:4522-16240 GCA_029213105.1 Planctomycetota bacterium | reverse complement strand
CAGAGGGAGGGAGTTGGGAGGGAGTTGGGAGGGAGTTGGGAGGGAGTTGGGAGGGAGGGAGGGTAGACAGAGTTGAGCTCGACCCCCTTTTTCGGGTCCATGACCGGTTGGCCATCTGCCCCTACAGACGAGGAACGCCCTCGGGGTGTTTCGCTGGCACCTGCAAAAAGGCCGCAAAGGAGCGCGCAAGTGCCCGACGCGGCGCTAGCGGACGCGCACGCTGCCGCCCACGCTGACGCGGCCGCGGACACGGGGGCTGTAGTACGCGCGACGGCTGCGAACGCGACGCACGACGCGGCGGCGCGGCACCCAGACCTGGTACTCGCGCACCTCGACGCGTTCGGGGCCATACAGCGCGTGGCCGTGCAGGTCCCAGCCGATCTGCTCGCCGTGCACCCGCACGCGCTTGGTGCGGGTCTCGTAGTACCCGCCGACGTACTCGACGACCTCGCGGTAGGCCGGGCGATGGCGGTGGCCGTGGTGGGCATGCACACCGCGGTGCCCGTAGCCGGGGCCGATCGGCGCGCTGACGCCGACGCCGACGTGAACGCGCGGGCCGAAGGCGAGGCCCGTCCTGCCGGCGGCCGGGCTGAAGGAGGAGGCGCTGGCATCCTCGGCGGTGACGACGAAGACGAAGGCGCCCATGAGGAGGAGGGCAGGGAGGAGGAAGCGGGTCTTCATGGGGGGCTCCTGGGTGGAGGGGTCCGGGCCGGCGCCCGGCGGTGCGACCGTGGGAATCACACGTTCCGTGCCAAAGCCCGAGAAACGCGTGTAACCTCGTATCCATCAAGGGGTTGCATACGGCCCACGTCTTGTAGGTCGTGCCCCCCTGTCCTCCGGTGGCGACAGCCCCGGTCCCCTCGTTGGAGCAGTCGATTCCCTCCGTCCCCAACCCCCTGCCGCTGCGGGCGCACATGGCGCTCTGCCTCCTGGGCTTCCGGGGCTCGGGCTACTCGCCCGAGTTCGTCGTCCAGATGCAGGCCATCCAGGACACGCTGCGGGCGAACCCCGACCATGAGGTCGCGCTCATCGACGGGGAAGACAGCATCTGCGGGGCCTGCCCCCACCTCGTCCCGCAACACGGCTGCACCCTGGGCGGACCGGATCACGAGGCGCACATGACGGCCCACGACCGCGAGGTCCTGCGCCGGCTGGCCCTGGCGCCCGACAGGCAGCTGCCCTGGAGCGAGCTCCTGGCGCGCATCGGAGGCGCCATCAGGGGCGCCGACCTCGACGCCATCTGCACGACGTGCCCGTGGCTGCCTCTCGGGGTCTGCCGCCAGAGCGTGGACGCCCTCCGCCCTCCGCCTCCGGAGGGCCATTGATGGGGCCTGGAGGCGGCAAGCCGAATGAGGCGGATCCGGCCGGGGGCCCTGGGAAGCCCCGGCCCCCGTCGTCGTCCAAGGAACGCCCCGCTACCGGGGTCCCGGAGACCGATGCCCCCATGTCCGCCGCACGCGCCTCTTCCCCCCAGCCCCGCGCCGCTGGCGACCTCAAGGCCGTCCGCGGGCGGCGGCCAGCGGCCCGCTCGCCGGACCGCGCCATCCAGGACGTCTGGGTCGAGCGCCTGCGCGCTGGCGACGCCGAGGCCCTGCGCGAGGTCGTGCACGCCTTCGGCGAGCGGCTCACGGCCGTCGTCTCCGGCGTCCTGCGGGATCGAGACGCGGTCGAGGACGTCGTCCAGGAGACCTTCACGAAGGCCTTCTACCGCATCCACGGCTTCAAGGGTGGCTCGAGCCTCTACACCTGGCTCTACCGGGTCGCCGTCAACGCAGCCAAGGACTACATCAAGTCCCGCAAGCGCCGCCCGGCCTCCTCCTTCGACGATCTGCCTGGACGCGCCTCGATGCCCGCCCAGGAGCGCCCCATGGTCGAAGGACTCGAACGTCGCGAGATGCGCCTGAAGGTCCGCGCCTCCATCGACCAACTGCCCCACCGCTTCCGCACGGTGCTCGCCCTCCGCGAGATCGAGGGCATGGCCTACAACGAGATCGCCGAAGTGCTGGGCCTCAGCCTCGGCACGGTCGAGAGTCGCCTGTTCCGGGCACGGCATCGCTTGCGGGCGCTGCTGACTGCGGAACGGGCCAAGGAAGAAGGAGGTGCCTCGTGAGCCACGACCGCCCCCAGGACGAGTTCCCGGAGCTGCAGGACGCCTTCGACCTGTGGCGTGAGGACGCGGCGCGCGCCGCCGCCCGCGTCGACGTCTACGGCGACCTCGCCGAGCGCGTCGTCGCCTCGGTCGAGCATGGCGACGCCCCCATGGCCACGCCCGCAGGACCGGCCGCCGCACGTTGGTACGCCGCCGCCGCCGTGCTGCTCATCGGCATCGGCATCACCGGCACGCTCATCAACCACAGCCGCGGCTCCGACGAGCCCACCCCCATCCGTCGCTGGGCGACCCTGGACGAGGAACTCATCGACGCCCTCACCCAGGATCCCGAGTTCGAGCCCGGCTTCGGCCGCTAGGAGACGGTCATGCTGACCAACCTCAAGACCATCACCCTCCTCATGCTCCTGGCCGGCGTCAGCCTGGGCCTGTTCGCCAGCACGCTCGTGGCGGGCGGCAACCCCGACCCCGAACCGGCGCCGTTCAACGAGCGCGTCGAAGCCTATCGAAAGGCGTACGGCCTCAACGAGCGTCAGGCCGAGGCCGTCCGCACGGAGCTCGAACGCCATCGACAGAAGGTCTACGACCTGCTGCTCGAACTGCGCCGCGGCAACGAGAGTCGCTTCAAGGAGATCGTCGACGACACCGAGAATCGCATTCGCGACATCGTCGAGCAGGGGAATCCTGCAGATTCCAACCGGTAGGAGGGCGCGGATAGGCCGCTCCGGCCCCTATAATCCCGCCTTCGACGTGCCGGGGGACCGCCCTGGCCCAGCAGCCCCATAGCGGGGGGAGACGAACGACATGCCCCGGGCCATCGGCGTGGACATCGGAGAGCGCTTCCTGAAGGTGGTCGAACTCGTCGGCTCCCCGCGCTCCTTCCGCGTCCAGCGTGTGGCCATCCGTGAGATCCCCAGTCAGGGTGAGCACCACGACGAGAGCGCGCGCACCGAACTCACCGACGACCTGGTCATCGAGGAGTCAGGCGAGATCCACCCCGCGGCCGAAGAGGCGGCCGCGCCGGAGCTCTCACGCGACGAGATCATCTCGAAGTTGATCGGCGACGTCTTCACGGAGCTCAAGCTCCCGCGTGAGGACGTCTGCGCGTCGTTCCCTGCGAACACCTGCATCAACCGCGAGCTGGTCGTGCCCTTCTTCGAGGAAGAGCAGATCCGCAAGGTCGTGCGCTTCGAGGCCGAGAACCACCTGCACAGCCAGTCCATCGACGACGTCGTCGTGAACTGGATCAAGACAGGCGAGACGAAGGACGGCAGCCGCCTGACGATCTTCGCAGCGCCCAAGCTCGAACTCGCCGAGCACATGGGCAAGATGCGGCGCGCACGCGTCGACCCGGCCTCCGTGGACCTCGATGCGACGTCGCTCTACACGACGCTCGAAGCCACCGGGGTCCTGGACGAGCACCCCAACGTCATCGTGGTCGACGTCGGTGCCAGTTCCAGCACACTCATGCTGCTGGTCGGCGGACGTCCGCGGGTCATCCGCTCCTTCCGGCTGGGCGTCGGCGCTCTCGAGGCCGATGTCGGCGCGGAGCTCGGCGGTGGCGTGCGCGAAGGCGCCGCGCACCTGCAGCACGATGCCAGCCGCGACCTGCTCACGCCGGCCAGTGACCTCCCCTCGGCCGACGAGCCCGCCGTCGAGACGGAGAAGTCCCTCACCCAACTCAAGAGCGACGTGGTCAGCGACCAGCGCACGCAGTTCATCGCCAAGCTGCACCGCGAGACCGTCCGCTCCCTGGCGGCCGTTCGCACGGACACGCCGCCCGACCGCATCCTGATGCTCGGAGGCGGTTCGCTGCTGCCCGGCGTGGGCGAGGAACTCAGCGAGCGCTTCGGCCTGCCCGTCGAACAGCTCGACCTGTTGAACTACGTCGACTGCAAGGACGACGGTGGCGATCGGGCCTTCGCGTCCGCCACGCTCGGCCCGGCCATTGGTTGCGGCCTGCGCATGCTGGGACGCAACCCCCTCGGCATCGAGCTCCTCCAGGACGAGTTTGCGCCCCGCAACACCTTCGAGGTGGTGCGCACGACACTCGCCACGACCATCACCCTGCTCTTCCTGGCCCTGTGCATCTGGGTCTTCGCCGTCAAGGAGCAGCTGCGCGCCGAGCGCGTCAAGTACAACGACATGGCGGCCGTCGTCGAGCTCATGACCTTCAAGGCGGAGTTCGCCTACATGAAGGAGTTCGGCAACAAGAGCGACGATGTGGCCAAGAAGACGGCGCGCAATTGGCTCAAGGCCCTTCCGCGCGACCAGAAGCGCATCACCAAGATGCGCTCCCTCCTCATCCGTCGGCATCGGTTCCTGCAGTCCGAGCTCGGACTGCGCTCCGACATCCCCAAGCTCCCGTCCGCGCTCAAGGTGATGAACGAGATGTACAGCGCGCTGTCCTCGGTCAAGCGCGAGGAGCTCGGCACCTGGTTCCAGATCTCCGAGCTCACCGTGCAGGAACGTCGCGCCGTGATCACGCTGATCGTGGATGACACGCGCGCCTTCGACACGGTGCGTCGCCTGTTCACCGAGAGTCCGTACTTCAAGGAGCGCGCGCGCGACCAGCGCCGCATCGTGGAGCCGGGTTCCCAGCAGCCGCTACCCACCGGGCGCAAGAAGCAGCGTTTCACGTTCACCTTCCGGGACGACTAGTCCCTCGAAAGGCGGACCCACCATGGCCAAGAAGAAGAAAAAGAAGGCAAACGTCGAGAGTGGTCCGAGCGACCACCTCAAGTACTACTGCATCGTCTTCGGCGTGCTGGTGGTCGTGATCGCCGTGGTGCTCGTCATGCAGCGCAACACGCTCGCCGACTACAAGCAGGCCAACAAGCAGGCCCGCACGGCGCTGAAGGCCACGGGCCAGACCGCTGACGGCCGCCCGCGCGGCATCGGCGAGCTCGCCGTCGAGGTCGAGAAGTTCGTCCAGGGCTACCGCGCGTCGAGTGGCGGCGGTGCTGCCGGCGGCGAGGCCGGCGATGGCATCTCCAACGTCAAGATGAGTGCCGCCGAGACGAAGGTCAACATGGAGCGCACCTGGGCCGGTGCCGAGGGCGATGACCCGAACCGCGGCAAGGGCTTCCGCACGAAGTACCGCGAGTTCAAGTACGCCAACTGCTCCCTGGAGCAGTTCACGACACTGATCCGGAACGTCGAGTCGTGGGGTCGTTACCGCGTCTACGAGATGCGCTGGAACCTGGCGGACCCGAAGCAGAACAGCAAGCCGCCGTTCAACATCATCTCCAAGCCGTCCATCAAGGTCGGCTTCCGCACGCCCCTGGCCCGCGACCGCTAGTCGGTCGGTTCGGCGCGTGCCCGCGACGTCCTGTGGGGGCGGTCCAGCGACGCCGTGTGCCCGCAGGCGATAGATCGGTGAGTGGGCGCCAGCCCCGCCCTGCACCGACTCACACGCGAGCGGGAATCTCGGCTTGGGCCTGGGCCACGTACTCCTGCACCGACTTCACGGTGAGGGGGCCCGCCCGGTAGGCCTCGAGCGCATCGACCAGCGCCGTCGCTCCCGACATCGTCGTGATGCACGGGATGTTCAGGACCGACGCCGCACCGCGAATGCGGCCCTCGTCGGTACGCGCACCACGACCCGACGGCGTGTTGATCACCAGGTGCACCTGGCGGTTCTTCACGATGTCGAGCACGTTCGGACGCGCGCCATCGGCGATCTTGTAGACCATCTCGCACGGCACACCCGAGCGCTTCAGCAGCTTGAAGGTGCCTGACGTGGCCACGAGCTCGTAGCCCTGGTTCGCCAAGCGACGGGCGATCTCGATGACCGCGCGCTTGTCGTCGTCCTTCACCGAGATGAAGATCTTGCCCTCGCGCGGCAGCTCCAGATAAGCGCCCAGCTTGGCCTTCGCAAACGCCGCCCCGAGCTCGGGATCGAAGCCCATGACCTCGCCGGTGCTACGCATCTCGGGGCTCAAGATGATGTCGATGCCCGGGAACTTGTTGAACGGGAAGACCGGCTCCTTCACCGCGAAGTACGGCGGGATGACCTCGTCGGGGACGCCGAGCTCGTCGAGGGTCTCGCCAGCCATCACGCGAGCGCCGAACCGCGCGAGCTGCACGCCGGTCGCCTTGGAGACGAACGGGATCGTGCGCGAGGCGCGGGGGTTCACCTCGATGAGGTAGACCTTCCGGTCCTTGACGGCGTACTGGATGTTCATGATGCCGCGCACGTTCCAGGCGAAGGCGAGCTTGCGCGTGCTCTCGCGAATCTCCTCGACGACGGCGTCGCTCAAGCTCCACGGCGGCAGGGTGCAGCAGGAGTCGCCGGAGTGGACCCCGGCCTCCTCGATGTGCTCCATGATCCCGCCGATCACACAGCGGGTGCCATCGGAGATGGCGTCGACATCGACCTCGATCGCGCCTTCGAGGAACTTGTCCACGAGGATGGGGCGCTCGGGCGAGGCGTCCACGGCCTCCTCGATGTAGCGCTTCAGCGACACGTCGTCGTAGACGATCTCCATCGCACGGCCACCGAGCACGAACGAGGGGCGCACGAGCACGGGATAGCCGACACGGTGCGCGACCCCGAGGGCCTCCTCGTAGCAGGTCGCAATGCCGTTCTCGGTCTGGAGGAGGCCATTGGCCTCGACCAACTCCTTGAAGAGCTTGCGATCGTCGGCGAGATCGATGGCGTCGGGGCTCGTGCCGATGATCGGCGCGCCCGCCTTCTCGAGCGCGCGCGCGAGGTTGAGCGGCGTCTGCCCGCCGTACTGCACGATCACGCCCTTGGCGCCCGTGCGCTGGATGACGTCGAGTACGTGCTCGGCCGTGAGCGGCTCGAAGAACAGCAGGTCGCTCGTGTCGTAGTCCGTCGAGACGGTCTCCGGGTTCGAGTTGACCATGACGGTCTCGTAGCCGGCATCGCGTAGCGCGTACGCCGCCTGCACGCAGCAGTAGTCGAACTCGATGCCCTGCCCGATGCGGTTGGGGCCACCGCCAAGGATCACGATGCGGTCCTTGAGCTGGTCGCGCAGCTCGCACTCCTCGTCGTAGGTGGAGTAGTAGTACGGCGTCACCGCCTCGAACTCGGCGGCGCAGGTATCCACGAGCTTGAAGACGGGGGTGATGCCGCGGTGCATGCGCTGGGCGCGCACCTCCATCTCCGGCAGGCCGAAGATGATCCCGAGCTGGTGGTCGCTGTATCCATCCTGCTTGGCGCGTCGAAGCAGGTCGTCCGGCACGGCCCGGAGCGTCCCGCAGGCGCGCAGCTCATCCTCGCGCGTCACCAGGGCCATCATCTGCTCGAGGAACCAGGGATCGATCTTCGTGTGGCTGTGCAGGCTCTCGACCGTCCAGCCAGCGCGGAGCGCCTCGCGAATGCGGAAGATCCGGTTCGCGCCCGGCACCTGCAGCCGACGGCGGAGCTCCTCCTTCTCGAGCGGCTCGGCGGCGGCCTCCTTGGCATCGCAACCGAAGCCGAAGCGTCCGGTCTCCAGGCTGCGCAAGCCCTTCTGCAGGCTCTCGCGGAAGGTGCGACCAATGGCCATGCCTTCGCCGACGCTCTTCATCTGCGTCGTGAGTACCGGGTCGGCCTCGGGGAACTTCTCGAAGTTGAAGCGCGGGCACTTCGTGACGACGTAGTCGATCGTCGGCTCGAAGCAGGCCAGCGTCTTCTTCGTGATGTCGTTGGGCAGCTCGTCGAGCGTGTAGCCCACGGCCAGCTTGGCGGCGATCTTGGCGATGGCGAAGCCCGTGGCCTTCGAAGCAAGCGCCGAAGAACGCGAGACGCGCGGGTTCATCTCGATGACGACGATGCGGCCGGTCTTGGGATCGCTGGCGAACTGGATGTTCGAGCCGCCGGTCTCCACGCCGATCTCGCGAATGACGCGGATCGCCGCATCGCGCATCACCTGGTACTCGCGATCGGTGAGCGTCTGCGCCGGCGCGACCGTGATGGAGTCCCCGGTATGGACGCCCATCGGGTCGATGTTCTCGATGCTGCAGATGATGACCACGTTGTCCGCGTGGTCGCGCATGACCTCGAGCTCGAACTCCTTCCACCCGACGAGGCTCTCGTCGATGAGGACCTCGGTGGTCGGCGAGAGATCGAGTCCGCGCAGGCAGATCTCCTGGAACTCGTCGCGGTTCCAGGCGATGCCACCGCCGGTGCCGCCCATCGTGAACGACGGGCGGATGACGCACGGCAAGCCGATGTCGTCGAGCGCGGCCAGTGCGGCCTCGTAGCTCTGCACCACGGTGCTCTTGGGCATGTCGAGCCCGATCTTCTGCATCGCCGTGCGGAAGAGATCGCGGTTCTCGGCCTTCTCGATCACATCGGGCTTCGCCGCCAGCATCTGCACGCCGTACTTCTCGAGCACGCCGTTCTCGTGGAGCGCGAGTGCGACGTTGAGCCCCGTCTGGCCACCCATGGTGGGCAGCAGGGCGTCGGGCTTCTCGCGCGCGATCACGCGCTCGACGACCTCGGCCGTGACCGGCTCGATGTACGTCCGATCCGCCATCTCGGGATCGGTCATGATCGTCGCAGGGTTCGAGTTGACGAGGACGACCTCGTACCCCTCTTCCCGCAACGCCTTACACGCTTGTGTACCCGAATAGTCGAACTCGGCGGCCTGACCGATCACGATCGGGCCTGATCCGAGGATGAGAATCCGATGGATGTCGTCCCTGCGCGGCATGCCGTCTCCGAATCGGGAGGCAGGATAGCGGGGGGGAGGAACGGCCAGAAGGGGGGACGGGGGCCGGAATCGCGGGGCCGCCCCCGGTAGGATCGGACCCGTGCCCTGGGAACGCCGCCGCTACCGTCGCAACAAGGTCTGGGTGGAGGTCGATGAGCGCGGCGCCCCGGTCCTGGACGACCGCGGCCTGGCGGCCCTCCGGTACAAGCCCGAGGACGAGCGCACCTACACGGTCCGCCCCGACGACCTGGGCCCCGTGGAGGCCCCCCCGCCGGCCGCCGCTCCCGAGGAGCCGGACCAGGAGCCGCGCCCGGAGCCCGCAGCCGTCGAGCCTCCCCCGGGCGACGGGATCGTCATCTACACGGACGGCGCCTCGTCGGGCAATCCCGGCCCGGCCGGCCTGGGCGTCCTCCTGCTCTGGCGGGAGCACCGTCGGGAGATCCAGCGCTTCCTCGGCGAGGCCACCAACAACCAGGCGGAGCTCGAGGCGGTCCTCGCGGGACTCCGGGCGGTGACGCAGCCCGGCCGGGCCGTGGCCATCCACACGGACTCCGAGTACGTGATCGGCGTCCTCACCAAGGGTCACAAGGTCCAGGCCAACGTCGAGCTGGTCGCGGAGATCCAGGCCGAGATGGGGCGCTTCGCCGCCCTCACCTTCGTCAAGGTCCCGGCCCACGCCGGGGTCCCGGGCAACGAGCGGGCCGACCGGCTCGCCCGCGACGCGATCCGCTCCGGCGCCCGGGACTGACCGACGCGCCGCCCGCCCCGGACGGCTACCATGGGCTCGCCGACAGGCCGCCGAGCCGCACGCAGGAGTGAAGACTCCGGAGGAGAGAGACGTGTCCGAGGAGACCCCCACCACCCCCGCAGCCGCACCCACACCGGACGCGCCCCCCCCGGCCGAGAGCCACAAGGCCCTGCACCGCGTGGTCGTCCGGGCCTACCCCAAGGTCATCTTCTTCTGGCTGACCTGGGTGTGCTCGCTCATCGCCGGCATCATCGTGCACGTGAAGGGTGTGGAAGACATGCCCGTCCACCTGGGCACCATCTGGATGTGCGTCTTCGCCTTCAACCTGATGGTCATCTCATTCGACTTCTCGGAGGTCATCTCCGTGATGATCATCGCGCTCATCGGCGTGCTGATCTTCGCCGGCCTGCACTTCGAGTTCCTGTCGTTCATCGGCGACTTCTTCCGCGACCTCGGTCTGATGATGAACGCGAACTTCTACTACACGGTCTTCGGGCTCTTCTCGCTCATCTACCTCATCGTGTTCCTGAAGACCCGCTTCGACTACTGGGAGTTCCGGCACAACGAGGTGATTCACCGGCGTGGCGTCTTCGCCGACATGCGCCGCTACAGCACCGAGGACCTGCGCTGGTTCAAGGAGATCCCGGACGTCCTGGAGCGCATCATCTGCGGCTCGGGCCGCATGATCCTGACGACGCCGCGTGAGAAGCATCCGATCGTCATCCAGCACGTCGTCGGAATCAACCGCATCGACGAGCAGGTTGCCGACATCCTCGGCGTCAAGCGCGTCACCCTCAAGTCGGCCCGCAGGGCGCCTACGCGGAGGCTACTCGGCGCGCATGCTGCCTTCGAGGCGGCGCGCGCGCCGGCCCTCCTGGCGGAAGATCTTCACGTCCACCAGGTCGCCCGGCGAGACGAACTGGAGGAACAGCAGGAGATCCTCCGTATTGCGGATCTCCCAACCTCCGAGCGCGAAAATGCGGTCTTTCGGCCGCATGTTCATGCGCGCCGCAGGGCCCTCGGGCTTGATCGAGGCCACCAGCACGCCGTTGCTCTCGCCCGTGTCCTCGGCCGTGAAGCCGAGGTGCTTGGCGCTGAGGCGGTTCGTCGGAACCGGCTGCAGCACCAGCCGCAGCGGGTTGCCGCGTAGCGGTCGTCCATCCCGGCGCACCATGACGGGAACCTGGGCACCGGTATCGAGCCCGATGAGCCGCATGCGCAGATCGAAGAGCGAGGGTGTCGGCTTGCCCGCCGCCGCGGCGATGACGTCACCCGCCGCGATGCCGGCGCGCGCCGCGGGCCCCGTGGGGAAGACACGCTTCACGCGCGCCTCGCCCTGCTTGCCCTGCATGAACTCGATGCCGAGCCAATCCCCCGTGATCACACGGCGCTTGAACGCCTTCGCGATCAGCGAGCGGACGCGGTCCGCAGGAATGGCGAAGCCGATACCCTCCGCGCCGTGGGCGCGATTGTAGATCGCCGTATTCACGCCGATCCAGCGCCCGGTGACATCGAAGAGAGGGCCACCCGAGTTGCCGGGGTTGATCGCCGCATCGACCTGCATGAAATCATCGAACTTGCGGCCGCCCAGCTCGAGCGCACGGTTGAGGCCGCTGACGATGCCCCGCGTGACGGTGAACCCGAGCCGGAACGGGTGTCCCATGGCGATGACGCCCTCACCGATCATGAGGTCGTTGCTACGCCCCAGCGGGATGTAGGGAAAGCGCTCGAGGTGGTGCTCGGCGTCGGGCATCAGCCGCAGGATCGCCAAGTCGTTCTCGATGTCGATCGCGACGGGCAGCGCCCGATGCTCGTGGGCCTCCCCGGACTGCCCGTTGGCGTCGTACTTGGGAATCCCGACGAAGATCTTCGTCGCCCGCGAGATGACGTGGGCGTTCGTGATGACGTAGCCGTCGGGGTGGAAGATCGCGCCCGAACCCAGGCCCCCGTCGCGCTCGTACGGCTCCCCCATGTGCCGGTAGCCCCAGATGTCGAACCAGCTGCGCTTGACGATCTGGTTCGTCCGGATGGAGACGACGGCAGAGCGCCGTTTCTCCACCGTTCGCACCAGCAGGTTGCGCCGGATCTCCAGTTCGCCCTCGGCCGAAGCCGGGGCGGCGGTCAGGAGGCCCGCAGCCGGGAGGAGGAGGAACGCAGACAACAGGAGGAGGGTCGTTCGCATGGCATTGGAGAATACG
>JARGNS010000023.1:0-4512 GCA_029213105.1 Planctomycetota bacterium | reverse complement strand
GGGTGGTTGATAGGCGACCTGCCCCATCTGCGCCGTCAGGCGGCGGCCGGGCGCCGGGGTGCTAGGATCCCGGCTCGCTGCCCATGCCGAAGCCCCCCCCCACCCCCGAGTCCGGCCCCGACCTCTTCGAGGAGATCGTGCGCCTGCGCGCCAGCGGTGAGCCGGGGGCCCTGGCCACGGTCATCGGAACCCGCGGCAGCACCCCCGGCAAGGAGACCATGCGCCTCCTGGTGAAGGCCTCGGGCGAGTTCGTGGGGACGGTCGGCGGTGGCTGTGTGGAGGCCGACGTCGTGGACGCCTGCCTGGACGTCATCGAGAGCGACGTCCCGAAGCGCCTGACCTTCCGACTCACCGCGAACGCCACCGGCGAGTCCGGCCTCATGTGCGGCGGCGAGCTCGAGGTGTTCATCGAGCCGGTCACGGCCCCCCAGCTCGTGCTCTTCGGCGCCGGGCACATCAGCAAGGACCTGTGCACGATCGCCGCGCGCGCCGGCTTCCGCGTCACCGTGGTGGACGACCGCGCGACCTTCGCCAATGCCGAGCGGTTCCCCGAAGCCCGCGCCGTCATCGCGGCAGACACGTTCACCGAGTGCTTCGAGCGCCTCAGCGTGCCCGCCTCGGCATGCTGCGTGGTCGTCACGCGCGGCCACGCCTACGACCTCGAATGCACCGAGTACGCCCTCCACACCGCCGCGCGCTACGTCGGCCTGATCGGCAGCCACGTCAAGGTCCGCAACATCCTCCGCCGCCTGGCGAGCGAGAGCCGTCTCGACGGCGTGGATCTCGAGCGACTGCACGCTCCCATCGGCATCGACCTGGGAGGCGGCACGCACGGCGAGATCGCCGTGTCCATCGTGGCGGAGTTGATCGCCCACCGCCGGGGCCACCTCGAGGGCCTGCGCACGAAGCGCATCTCGACCCACGAGATGCAGACGGTCACGGGGCGCGTCGCGCCCGCCACGGAAGAGTCCGAGGCCGGCGAGGCATGAACGCGCCCGACCCCGGCAAGGCGGATCCGACCGGCCTGCGCGGCCTCATCGGTGACATCCTGTCCCTGGACCGCGGCGCCCTGGCCATCCTCGTCGCCGTGCCGTTCATGCTGACGCTGCTCGACTACTACGGCATGCCCTGGCACTACCCCCAGCAGTGGGGCGAACGCCGTTCCCAGCACGCGGATCCGGGTCCGCGGCTGCCGGCGCGCGAGCTGCGCCGCTCCCCGGCGCCGGGCTCGGACCTGCTGAAGGGCATCGACTTCGGAAGCCCCGAGGAGCGCCGACGCACCCGCGGCCGACCGACCACCGATTCGAGCATCGGCGAGATCACCCCCGCCCTGGAGAAGTGGGCCTGGTGGGGGCTCTGCTGCCTGCTGTTCCTGGTGCTGATCCCAGCCATCGTGGCGCGCCTCTTTGCGAAGCAGGGCTTCCGGGACCTCGGTCTCAAGGTCCGGGGCACCGGCAAGGACGCGATCACCTACCTGGCCCTGTTCGCGATCTTCTTCCCCGTCATCTGGCTCGTGTCCCGCGATGCGGCGTTCCAGAAGACCTACCCGTTCTTCCGTACGGACGGCCAGGGCGTCACCAACGAGCTGATCACCTTCTGGATCATCTACTGCCTGCAGTTCTTCGCGATCGAGTACTTCTTCCGCGGCTTCATGGTGCTCGGCCTCAAGAAGTCCCTGGGCTGGGCGTCCGTGCTCGTGATGCTCGCGCCCTACTGCATGATCCACTACTACAAGCCCATGCCGGAGGCGCTGGGCGCCATCGGGGCCGGCCTCGTGCTCGGCGCCCTCTCCTGGCGCACGGGCACCATCCTCTACGGCTGGGCCCTGCACTTCGGGGTCGCCCTCTCGATGGATCTCCTCGCTCTCCATGCGAAGGACCTGCTCTAGCAGCCCATCCACGGGGTCGAATCGGCCCGAGAGCCCAGACAACAGGGACCGAACAGGGAATTGCGGCTCGCCGGAGCCCTGCGGGTCGGGTTGACCGCTCCCGAAGCGGCGGATACGCTGCGTCTCTTCTCTCCGTCCGTCCGACCCGTCCGTCGACATCCGGGGTCCCACGACATGATTCAGCGCACCATTTGGGCCGCCACTGCGGCCTTTCTTCTTCTCTACGCAGCGGCTCCGGCCAACGCCGACATGGCGCGCCTGCGCGATGGCCGATGGCTGCCCAAGAACCTCCACGAGGACATGGGCACGGCAGACGCTCCGAACGACGACATGCTTCGGCGTAGCGGCAGGAACAACCTCGACCTCTCCTATGACAAGGTGAAGGTCCGCGGGGCTTCCGAGAGCGCCGGCTCGATCGCCGGCGTCTGGTCGACCACCGCCTACGCCAACGAGTTCTTCCGCAACGGCGAGCTCCAGGGTCAGGCCGGTGCATGGGAGGAGGCTGCCGACAGCTTTGCCCAGGCTGCCGAGAACCTGAAGGGCGCCGCGCGTGAGATCGCGATGTGGAAGCGCGTCGTCGTACTCGCCGAAACGGGCGACCTCGACCTGACGTTCCAGGCCACCGAGGAACTCCTCACGGCGTTCCCCAAGTCCTTCTACTTCGCCCAGGCCCGCGACAAGCGCGCCCGCATCCTGCTGGCCAAGGGCAAGGCGCCTGCTGCGAAGGCCGAGCTCGACCAGGTCATCGCAGCCCCGGGCATGAACGCCCGCGACTACTTCGAGGCCAAGCTCGCCAAGATCAACTTCTTCTCGTTGATCCCCGCCGGTGCCGACGTGAAGAAGATTGCCGCGGCCCGCTCCGAGTACGAGCGCATGGCCCAGGAGATCAAGGGACGCTCCGGCGCCCGCACGGAAGCCGCGGTCCAGATGCTCAAGGCCAGCGTCGGCATCGGCCGTTGCCTGGTGTACGAGGGCCAGTACGACAAGGCTCTCACCACCCTGACCTCCGTCGTGAACGACAAGATGAGCGTCCTGGACCGTAGCCTGCTTGCCCGCGCCTACGCCGGCATGGGTGACGCGGTCTTCGCCAAGGTCAAGACCGAGCTCAAGTCCGGCGCCGTCAAGAAGGAAGAGCTCGCACGCGTCCAGGAGCAGCTGACGACCGCGGCCATGCACTACCTGCGCACGAGCAAGTTCTACGTGGAGGTGGCCGGCGACGACCTCTTCCCGGCGACGGCCGGTCTCGCACGCGTCTGGGCGACGCAGTTCGATCTCGGTGGCGACACGGACTGCGCCCTCGGCAAGCGGGCCGCCAAGGCCTTCTTCGCCGCGCACAAGCTGCTCCCCCGCGGCGAGAAGAAGCGTCTCTTCACCAGCGAAGCCAAGATGTTCATCGACAAGCACCGCAGTGCTTGCGCCGTGCCCGCCAAGAAGGGCAAGTAGCCCGCGCCCACACGATGTCCGTATCGGCCTGGCTCAATCGACCCGGCCTGCTCGGCTTCTTCTGGCGCCTCGCGTACGGTCTCGGCTACGAGGCCTTCAAGAGCATGGTGGGCTTCGTGTTCCGCCCGATCTGGGGCGTCCGCCGCGTCGGGCCGCCCGCGGCCCTTCCGCGCCAGGGCGGCGTGATCCTGTGCCCGAACCACACGAGCTACCTGGATCCGGCCTTCGTGCAGTTGGTCGTACGACGGCGGCTCGTCTTCGTGATGACCGCGCGCTTCTATGACCAGCCGCGCACGCGGTGGTTCTACAAGCTCGTCGGCGCCGTACCGATCGGCACCGGCGGCCGCGCCGCACGCAAGGGCATCCGGAAGGCCATGGCCCTGGTGAAGCGTGGCCACGCCGTCGTGATCTTCCCCGAGGGCCGCCTGAGCCAGGACGGTCACCTCAACTCCGCCCAGCGGGGGATCGGCTCGATCGCCCGTCGCACGGGTGCGCCGGTGATTCCCGTGGCCCTGGCCGGCGCCATCCACGCCTGGCCCAAGGGGGCGCCCAAGCCCGCGGCGGCCCGTGTTCGTGTGGCGTTTGGTAAGCCCATGCGCTACGACGAACCGGAACCGAACGGGCGCAAGCCGGCGGAGCAGGCATTCGCCGACCAGGTGCTGAGGGCCATCGCCCACGGCAAGGCCGAGCTGCAGGCCCGGGCCCCGGATCCGCGCGACGTTCCCGTCCGGGCGGCCCTTCTACAGACGGACGCTCCCTCCGGTCGATAGGTCCTCGACTCCTCCCTGCGAGCGCAGGGCGGACGGGTTGTGGACCGCACATGCCGAAGGACGAGAACCAGAGCCGGATCATCGCAGGGCGCTACCGCCTACGCGAGGAGCTCGGCGCGGGTGCCCAGGGCACCGTCTACCTCGCCGAGGATCTCGGCCGAGGCGGGGCGCATGTGGCCGTGAAGCTCGTCGAGCAGACGGTGGGCGGTTCACGCGAGGAGCCGGCCGACGCCCTCCTGCGCCACTTCCGCCACCCCCACTGGGCGGCAGTCCTCGATGGCGGCGCCAACCACCCCGAGGGCTGGTTCCAGGCCGTGGAGCTGATCCGCGGGCGCAGCCTCGACCGGCTCGAGGGACCGCAGCCGATCGAGCAGGTCTGGAAGCTGCTCGAAGACGGCGCGCGCGTTCTCG
>JARGNS010000022.1 GCA_029213105.1 Planctomycetota bacterium | reverse complement strand
AAGCCCAAACCCAAGCCGGTATCGCGGCCGAAGCCGGCGGCCGCCAAGCCGGTGCGCCCGGCCAAGCCGCCGGCCGCTCCGCCCGTGGCGCGGCCCGCCGCAGCGCCGCGAGCGCCCGCCGCCAAGCCCGTCGCCAAGCCCGTCGCCAAGCCGCCGGCAGGCAAGCCGGTCGCCAAGCCCGCCGCCTCCAAGCCGACGGCGAAGGGCCCGGCCCGCGAGGGCGCCAAGGGACCGCGTCGCAAGGCAGCGGAAGAGGAGATCGGCGGCCGTGCCCGCGGCGGTCGCGGCAGCGCACGCCCCAGCGGCGGTGGCGGCATGGGCCTGGGCGGCAAGGTCGGCCTCATCGCCGCCCTCGTCTGCCTGCTCTGCATCGGGGCGGCCGTGTTCCTCTCGGGCGCGGCCAACAAGAAGGAGAACCCCGAGGCGGAGATGAACGCCTTCGGCTACCAGGCCGCCTCCGTGCTGGCCGGCCCCGGTGCCCGCTACTACCGCGGTGGCGGTGGTGGTGGCGCCACGGGCATGGGGCACTACGAGAAGGTCGTCAAGTCGCTCTTCGGCGACACCGGCGGCGAGGCCTGGGCCAAGTGGACCAAGGAACTGACCTCCCCCATCCCGCGCGAGGACGAGGGTTCGTTCGCCGGGGAGAAGCTCAAGGAGCGCCAGGAGGCGTACCAGAAGGCCGCCGCCAAGATCCGCAAGAACGCCGGCGCCGGCAGCGACGGTGGCGGGGGCAGCAAGACCATCCAGAAGCGCATGGCCACCATCTGGACCGCGATGGACAAGACCACGCGCGGGCGCTACTCGGTCACGCACGGCTGGCTCACCGAGGCCAAGCCGGGCGGCAAGTGGCTCGGCGGCAACGCGGGCGTCCACGAAGTCAGCATCGACATGGACAAGTATGTCCATGAGGGCAACGGCTTCGGCTACGTCGACGGCTTCGTGAAGGAAGCCCCCGTACGGATCTATACGGCCTCGATTCGCGGCGCCAAGCCCTCCGACAACATGACCGCCCATGTCGCCGTCTACGACGGGGGCAAGAAGAGCGGCGGCAGCGCCATCGGCCTGATCATGCTCATCCTCGGCCCCCTGCTCGTGGGCTTTGCGGCCTACGCGGTGGCCAACGGCCACACGAAGAACGTGCGCATGCTCGCGCGGGAGATCGACCGCCTGGGCTCCTCGGGGGACCCCGAGCGGCACCTGCGCGCCTCCGGCGCCGAGGCGAATCTCGTCGCGCGCTCCGTCGAGCGCATGGTCGGCAACCTCGAGTTCCGCGAGAAGCACGACGGCGCCGACCTGGAAGAGGTCGTCAGCAAGGAGCAGAAGGTCGCCGAGGAGATCCACGGCGCGCTCACCAACCGCCATCCGCCGCGCCTGGACGGCTACGAGGTCGAGACCCTCTTCAAGCCGGGCTTCGAGATCGGCGGCGATCACTTCGAGTACTTCCGCATCGACGAGACGCATCTCGGCATCATGATGCTCGACACGAACGTGCGCGGCATCACGGCCACCCTGGTCATGGCCTCGACGAAGGCGTACGTGCGTGCCGAGGCCCCGGGCGTGCTATCGCCGGCCGAGGTCCTCAAGAAGGTGAACCGTCACCTGGCTGGCGAGCTGCCGGCCGGGCGCCACGTCACCGGCCTCTACGTCGTCCTGAACACGGCGGACGGCTCGGCGATGGTCGCGAGCGCCGGGCACCTGCCGCTGCTCGTCTACCGCCATCAGGCCGGCAAGCTGGCGAAGGTGAACCCCGAGGGCATCGCCCTGGGCCTGGACAAGGGTCCCGTGTTCGAGAGCTCGCTGCAAGAAGGCGACATCCCCCTGGGCGTCGGCGATCGCATCGTCATGTACACGGACGGTGCGCTGCGCGTGCAGAACGAGGACGGCGAGGAGTACGGCGAGCAGCGCTTCTACGGCGCCGTCGGCCAGGAAGCGCCCAAGAACAGCCAGGCGTTCGTCAACTTCGTGGGCGCGGGCATCGACCGGTTCCACCTGCAGGTGCCGCAGAACGACGACATCACGATCTCGACGGTGAAGCGCCTGCGCTGATGGGCGAGGACACGCCGAAGCTGCTCCCCCACCAGGGCCTGGCCGCGTTCCAGGCCCACATCGAGGCCGTGTACGGCGCCAAGGACGCCGCGCGCGGCGTGCCCGAGACGTACATGTGGTTCGTCGAGGAGGTCGGGGAGCTGGGGCGCGCCATCCGCAAGGGCGACCCCGCCAACCTGCGCGAGGAGGTCAGCGACGTCCTGGCCTGGCTGACGACCCTCGCCTCCCTCACGGGCATCGACCTCGAGGATGCGGCCGCGCGCTACACCCCCGGCTGCCCCCGCTGCGGCGGCACGCCGTGCCAGTGCCAGCGCGGCAAGGGTCGCGAGTAACGCAACTCACGCCCAGAGAGTCACTTACGCGATTCTTCGCATATTTATCACTGTGCGGGTTGCCATACTGTACGACGCAAGGTAATGTGTTCCTACAGGCTCACCAACGAGGCATCACCCCCCCTGGATGCCACGAGACATGCGCCGCTGATTGCGAAGGGTGACGGCCCCTTGGATGCAAGTCCAAGGGGCCGCTTTCGTATGCCTTTCGTACGCGTGTCGCAGACCGCGCCCACTTCGCCCCTCCGCCCGGTTCCACGGGCTTGGCAGGAGCCCCCACGTGCTACATTTGCGCGCGGTAGGGAGGCGACGACGGACACCACGTTCGCCGGCGTCGATTCAGGTTGAGAACAAGTGGGGGGAGGGATGCGTCTCACCCCCCGGCCGTACCGGACCGAACATCCGTAGAGGTCGATTGCGTGGCATGCGCCCGCTTCGACCGCCGAGGAGTACCGCCATGATCCTTCGTAGGGTCCTTCCCATGGTCGCGCTGCTGCTGATCGCGGCCAGCTGCCGTACCACGCCGCTCGACAACGTCTGGCCGGGCTGCAAGGTCTGCACCCCCGTCGCCGAGCCCGTCGCGCAAATTCCCACCTCGTGCCGCATCGAAGAGCGCGTCTCGCCGCGCGTCGACTGCAACCCGGTCCGCACGCAGCACACGCTCGTCGTGTCGGTCCTGGACCAGTGCGGCAACCCGATGCCGGGCCAGCGCGTCGAGTGGATGCTCTCGCGCTATCCGGAAGCCGTCGGTGACATCGTCGCCGTCGACGACCAGTACGGCACGGGTCGCATCGCGCCGATGGCGAACGCCTTCCCCGGCAACAACGGCAACAAGATCGACAACCAGTACGCGGTCTCCGTGACGAACTGGGGCCCCGAGCTGCTGGACGCCGGCAACAACCACCCCTACGAGGATCAGAACGGCGTCCGCCTGCCCGACATCACCGTCGGCACGGGTGAGACGTGGCTCACGATCACCTCGACCCGCGAGGGCGTGACCGACATCATCATCTACGTCCCGGGCATCCGGGACGGCACGCAGCACAAGTGCTGGGCCAAGAAGATCTGGGCCGATTTCAACGTCGAGTTCCCCGAGAGCGCCGTCAACACGCTCCCGGACGACACCCACGGCTTCCCGGTCAGCATCACGCGCATGGACGGCTCGGGCATCCCCGGCCAGCCGGTCGAGGCCGAGCTCCTCGACGGTCCGAACGTCACGTTCGACAACGGCCAGCGCGTCCAGACGCTCGACACCGATGCCAACGGCGTCGCCGACTTCCAGGTGCGCAACAGCACCGGCGAGACGGGCACCAACCGCATCAAGCTCACGGCCAAGGGCAGCTTCTACGGCGCCGAGTGCCCGCGCTCGACGATCGTCAGCAAGACCTGGCTCAAGGCAGCCCTCGAGGTCGACTGCCAGTACCCGAACGGCCCCACGGCCGCCGCGGGCAAGGCCTTCGCCAAGCTCATCACCGTGCGCAACACGGGTGACGCCCCGGCCGAGAACGTCATGCTCGAGGACTCGCCGCAGGGCGGCATGACCGTCGCCGACGGCACGGCCTTCCCGATGAACCTGGGCACGATCGCGCCCGGCCAGGCTGTCACGCGCAGCGTGAACTTCATCGCGAGCGCCGCAGGCAACTACACGAACACCGTCAAGGTCACGTCGAGCACGGGCGGCGCCAGCGCGTCGAACTCCTGCCCGATCGAGATCACCGAGGGCAAGCTCGAGATCACCAAGGTCTGCGACCCGGTCAAGGCCCAGGCTGGCAGCGAAGTCCGCTTCGTCGTCACCGTGAGCAACACCGGCCGCGCGCCGCTCGAGAACGTCAACGTCGTCGACGCGTACCCCGAGGGCATCCGGGCCACCACCCGGAACTCGGCCGACCTCGGCACGCTCATGCCGGGTGACAGCCAGGACGTGATCTTCGCCGGCATCGCCGAGGCGCCGGGCAACTACACGAACGTCGCCCGTGCCACGGCCGATGGCGTGCAGGAAGTCCAGGCCCAGTGCACGCTCGAGGTCGTCAAGTGCGAGCTGCAGATGGAGCTCGTCGGCGCCCCGGACATCTACTTCGGCGAGGCGGCCGACTTCACCCTGAAGGTCACCAACGTGGGTGACGGTGCCGCCGAGGGCTGCACCGTGCGCATCTCGTACGGTGGCTGCCTCGGTGGTGGCTTCGAAGACGTCAACATCGGCCCGCTCGCTCCCGGCGAGGTCTGGACGCACGACTGGTCGCGCAAGGCGATCGCCGTGGGCCCGTGCCAGATCAGCGCCGACAGCAACTGCGGCGCCCGCTGCGCCATCCGTCGCGATGCCGACATCCGCGTGACGGGCCTCACGGCCCTGCAGGTCGAGATGACCGACAAGCGCGCGGACGGCTCCGAGTGGGGCATCTTCCAGGTGGGTGAGACCTTCGTGTATCGCCTCCGTGTCGAGAACGACATGGGCACCGAGCGGACGCCCGAGATGGCCGTCATCTGGCAGCTGCCGCCGGAGCTCGAGTTCGTCTCGGGCAAGAACATGAGCGGTCAGGCCGAGGTCACTGGCTCCGGCCAGTCGGCCAAGAGCGCCAACTTCGCCATGGCCGTCGGCGGACGGATGGACTTCGAGTTGTTGGTCCGCGTGGTCGCCGCGCCGGCCTCCACGCTCGTCAAGACCGTCGCCGTCATCCAGCGCGCCTCCGATGGGGCTGAGCTGGCAAGCGAGAGCGAGAGCACCACGCTCCGGAAGTAACCGCGCTCGTTCGCGCACCCAGGGTCATGCCGGGTCCGGGCGTATGCCGGGACGCGGTCGACGCCCCTCCTGCCATCGAGGCTGCCTCGGAGGAATCCCCATGAAGTCCGACCTAGAGATTGCCCGCGAGGCCACGCTCCAGCCCATCGAGGACATCGGTACCGCCGCGGGCCTGCTCCCCGGCGAGATCGAGCCCCATGGCCGTCACATGGCCAAGGTATCCCTCGACGCGATCGATCGGCTCGCCGACCGGCCGAAGGGCAAGTACGTCGTCGTCACGGCCGTCACGCCGACGCCGCTCGGTGAAGGCAAGACCGTCCACACCATCGGCCTCTCGTTGGCGCTGGGCCGCCGCGGCAAGAAGGTCGTCACCTGCATCCGCCAGCCGTCCATGGGACCGCTGTTCGGCATCAAGGGCGGCGCTGCCGGTGGCGGCTACAGCCAGGTGGTGCCGATGGAGTCGTTCAACCTCCATCTCACGGGTGACATCCACGCGGTCCAGGCCGCCCACAACCTGATGGCCGCCCACGTGGACGCGTCCATCCTGCTCAAGAACCGCTACGGGTTCGGGCCGGAGGACGACGACGTCGCCTGGCGGCGCGTGAGCGACACGAACGACCGTGTGCTGCGCGAGATCATCCTCGGCCTCGGCGGCCCCAAGAACGGCGTCCCGCGCCGCAGCGGCTTCGACATCACGGTCGCCAGCGAGCTCATGGCGATTCTCGGCCTCTCGACCGACCTCCTGGACATGCGCGCCCGGATCGGTCGCGTGATCCTCGGCTACACGGCCGACGGCCAGGCCATCACGGCCGAGCAGACGAAGTGCGCCGGCGCCGCCACCGTCGTCATGCGCGAGGCCATCAAGCCGACGCTCATGCAGACCATGGAAGGCACGCCCTGCTTCGTGCACGCCGGGCCGTTCGCCAACATCGCCCACGGCAACTCCTCGATCGTCGCCGACCAGATCGCCATCCGCCTCGGCGAGTACGTGATCACGGAAGCCGGCTTCGGCGCGGCCATCGGTGCCGAGAAGTTCTTCAACATCAAGTGCCGCGCCTCGGGCCTCAAGCCCGACGCGGCCTTGCTCGTCTGCACCGTGCGCGCCCTGAAGATGCACAGCGGACGCTTCAAGATCGTCCCGGGCAAGCCCCTGGACCCGGGCCTCCTGCAGGAGGATCTCGCCGCCCTGCGGGACGGCATGGAGAACCTCGAGGCACAGATCGCCAACGTGCAGGCGCACGGCATCCCGGTGGTCGTGGCCATCAACCGCTTCCCGGACGACACCGACGCCGAGCACGCGCTGATCCGTGAGGCCGCCCTGGCTGCAGGGGCCCACGGCTGCGAGGTCAGCAACGTCTTCGTCGAGGGTGGCGAAGGGGGCCTGGCCATGGCCGAGGCCATCGAGAAGGCCTGCGAGGCGCCGTCGAACTTCGAGCACCTCTACGACGTGAACGCCTCCATCCGCGAGAAGGTCACGACGATCGCCAAGCGCATGTACGGCGCCGACAGCGTGGACTTCGAGCCCCAGGCCGAAGAAGAGATCGACCGCTACGAGGAGCTGGGCTACGGCAAGCTCCCCATCTGCATGGCGAAGACGCACCTCTCGCTCTCCCACGACCCCAAGCTCAAGGGCCGCCCGAAGGGCTTCCGCCTGCCCGTGCGCAGCGTGCGCCTGGCGGCGGGTGCTGGCTTCCTCTACCCGCTCTGCGGCACGATGATGACCATGCCGGGCCTGGGCTCGAAGCCCGCCCTGGAGCAGGTCGACATCGACAGCGACGGCCAGGTCGTCGGTCTGTTCTAGGCATGCGGCGACTGCGGGCCATCGCCTTTGCCTGGTGGGCCGCGATCATCACGATCGTCTGCTTCACGCTGGCGATGCTCGCCCTGCTGCTGGGGCCGCGCTCGGCCCGCATCTCCCACCGCGTGGCCGCAACCTGGGGGCGTCTGCTGCTCTGGGGCGGCGGCCTGCGCGTGCGCGTCGAGGGCCCCGGCACACTCGACCCGAACGCGACCCGCATGATCGTGGCCAACCACGCTTCGTACCTCGATCCGCCGGCGATGCTGGCGGCCCATCCGGGCCAGATCCGCTTCATGCTCAAGAAGGAGCTGATGCGGCTCCCGTTCATCGGCTGGTACACGAAGGCCTCGGGCCACTTCCTCGTGGACCGCGAGAACCCGCGGGAGGGCAAGCGCCTCCTCGACCAGGCCGTCGAGCGCGCCAAGCGCTACAACCTGAACCCGATGGTCTTCCCCGAAGGCACGCGCACGCGTGACGGCAAGCTGGCCGAGTTCCGCAATGGTGCCTTCCAGCTGGCCCTCTCCGCAGGACTCGAGGTGCAGCCCGTGGCCATCCTGGGCACCTACGAGCGCATGCCGCGCGGCTCGATCGGCCCGAACCGCGGCGGCGACATCATCATCCGTGTGGGCGAGCCGCTCTCCGTGGAGGGCCTCAAGGGCAACCCCGGGCGCAAGATCATCTCGGCCCAGGTCGAGGCCGCCCTGCGTGAGCTCGGCGTCGCGTAGCGCCGCCGGGACGCGCGTCGCTAGCGACTCCGCACGAGCAGGTGCCGCGGGATCTCCTCCTCGGCCAGGACGGCCCCCACCTCGTCGAGGAAGCGACGCCCATCGGTGTAGTAGCCCGCCGTGGGGCGCACGTCGGGCGCCCGCTCGTGGAACCAGTGGTTCAGGCGCGCCATGAAGAGCTCGCGCGTGAGCTTGGCGGCCATGCTGGCCCAGCCCACGGCCAGGGAGATGCGGTCGCCCTTCGTGACGAAGCGCACGTGCAGCATGCGATCGGGAAGGCGCACGCGGTAGCGCACCTCCCCGCGGGGGGCTCCGGCGGGGCTCACGATGGCGAACGGGAACACGCGCGCCAGGTAGGAGGCGTAGTCCTGCCGGCCGCCCTGGCGGTCCATCACGAGGATCGCGTCCTCCCCGGGGTGCCGGTCCAGGATCGAGAGCACCAGGGTCGCCGAGAGGAGCCCGAGCACGCTGGCCTTGTTGCGGATGGCATCGAAGGACTCGTTCAGCTCGGGGGCATCCGCAGCCAGCACGCGCAGGTCGAGCGCCTGGACCCCGCGGGCCGCGAAGCGCTCGTCGAGCGGTCCGGTCCACGGGTAGTGCGGCAGCTCGATGCGCTCGAGGTCCCGAAACCACGGGCAGCAGGCATACGCGTCGGGTCCGCGATCGCTGTAGCGCACGATCAGGTCCTCGAGATGGGCCGGGGGCGCCTGGTCCATGGCCGAGGCAAACAGCCCGACCCCGCGGGCGAGGCCGGCCAAGCCGGTGCGCTGCTTCACCGCCTTCGAGTCATCGATGGGTACGGGCAGGCCACGCGCAGCGTTCGTCCCGCGTGCCCGGACGACGAGGCCCTTCAAGCGCCGGCGCAGATGCGTCCGCCACCCGCAGGGGTCGGGGATGCCGTGGGGGCGCGTCGTCTCGTCGATGCGGAAGGCCGCAGCCCCGATGACCAGGGGGCCCAGCAGGGGACCGTAGCCGGCTTCGTCGACGCCCACGTGCAGCATGGCAGCGACCATACCCGCGCGACGCCGACCTCGTACCGCTCAACTCGTGCGCGGGTTGAGCGGCGGCAGGGGGTCGCGGGCAGGCGTGGACGCGCCCCTCGCGCGAGCGCGCTCGAGGGCCACGTGCAGCGCGGCGCCGCGCCAAGCCTCGGGGTCGGAGGCCGGACCGTAGAGATGGGCGTCGAGATCCTCGACCGCAGCCGTCAGATCACGATCGTCGGCCGTGCGCACGAATGCGGCGAGGCTTCCCGTGTGGCCCCCTGCACGTCGATCCACCCACGCGAGCAGCCGCTGCATGGCCCGTCCTGCGTCGTTCGCGCCGCACGCCTCGATGAGGCGCTTGTAGTGCGCGGCCTCGGAGTTCTCGCGCTCCCGCTGACGCGCCGCCCGGTGCGCCTGTACGGCGGCTCCGTAGCGACGCCAGAGCACCCACCCTGCCGCCACCAGGGACAGGACGCCGGCCAGCGTCGTCAGCCACTGCAGCGGAGGTGCCGACGGCGCGGTGTCCTCCCCAAGCTGGTCGCCCTCGGCGGCCTCGGTGCCCGCGGCCAGGTCGGCGCTGGGCGCCACCTCGACCGTCAGGGCCGGAACGGAGGCCGTCTGGAACGACTCCGTCGAGAGATCGAACCAGGCCACCTCGTAGCCGGGCAGCTCGTAGGTGCCCGGGCGCTCGAAGGCGTAGCTGGTGGACTCCACGCGGGTCCCCGTCAGGGACCCGCGGTCGGTCTTGTCCGTGACCTGCGCGGGGTCGGGGTAGACCGCCAGGCCCAGGTGCTCGAAGGCCGGCAGCGGCGGGATCAACATGCCCGGAGCATCCGCGACCGTCAGCGTGATCGTGCGGCGCAGGGCGTCACCGACATGCAGTGCGCGCCCTTCCTCGGGCTCGCGGCTCGCAGCCATCGTCAGGCCGCGCGCACTCAAGATGAGCTCCCCCGCCGGAGCCCCCTCGGGCAGCCGTGGCTGAACCTGGATGGACGCCGTGCGTGCCGCGACCTCCAGGATCTCGGCGCCCTTGCCCGCCACGCGCATGGTCACGGCAATCGGCGGCACCACGATGGGACGCAGGGTCTGGGCGTAGAGCGTCAGCTCCCAGCTCTGCGTCGCGAACGTCTCCCCCTCGATCGTCTCGCTGCCATTCACGGCGAAGGCGCTCTCCTGGCGCAGGATGGCCCCCGGCAGGTCCGGCACGCGGAACGTAGGCGCCCCGCGGAAGAAGCGACTCGTCTTCAAGACGAGCGTCACCGTGGCACGCTGGCCCACGTACGGACGCTCCGGTGCGGCCGTCACGTCGACGCGCACGACCCCGCTGGCCACGAGATCCTCGGACTCCTCGGCCCGCAGGGGCGGCGCGAGGAGGCAGGCAAGCAAGACCGCCAGGACGACTCTCATCGCTCGTCCTCCTTGCGGGCACGGAGTTGGGTCGCGAACTTCGTGCGCAGGAAGGCGGCGGGCGTCGTCTGCACCTGACGCATCCACACCTCGGCCATGCGCTCGTCCATGCTGCCGCCGAGGGTCGTCTCTTCCTGCTCCGGGCGCTTGCGCTGATCCTTCTTGTCGGGATCGTCCATCACGAACTTGTCGGGCCGCAGTGTGCTCCCGCCTTCCGCAGGTTCCTCCTCCGCTCGACGCTTGATGACGGCTCGGACGATCGCCAGGTTGGCCTGCACGTCCTCCGCCTCGGGCTCGCGCGTGAGGGCCTCGCCGTACGCGACCACCGCATCCGAGAGTCGAGCCAGCGTGACGAGTGCGTTGCCGCGGCCATACCAGGCCGCCGCGGTATCCAGCTTGGCGTACCAGGCTTCCGCCAACTCGTACTCGCCGAGGCGGTAGTACGCCGTCGCCTTCCAGGACGGGTCTTCGAAGTGCTGCGCCGCCGCGGCGAAGTCGCCCGCTTCGAAGTGCGCACGCCCCTGCTGGTCGGGCGTCTGGAAGGCGTCTCGCAGCGCCGACTCGTGGGCATGGGCTGGCTCGGCCGCGAAGACCGTCGCCGCGAGGACGAGGACCGGAGCCCAGCGCACCGACCACCCGCGACGGAACCAGAACAGGCTCGCCAGCACGAGCGGCAGCAGCAGGTACCAGCCCATGTCCTGCCAGCGCGTGGTGCCGTCCTCCGCCTGCGCGCTCGCCAGATGGCGCTCGATGCCGTCATCGACCGTGCGCACATCCGCGTCGTCTGCGGTCAGGCGGGTGACCTCGGCCCCGGAGGACGCGCCCGTCGCGCCGGGTGCCACGCGCAGGACGCGCACCGGCGCGCCCTTGTGGCCGCGGATGGCCTCGAGCGGGACCTCGTCGGTCAACAGCACGATCGTGCCCGGGGTCTTGTCGCGGTCCAGCAGGGCCTGCGCCTCGGCGAGCGCCAGGTCGGTGCGCTTGCCTTCCCGCGGGAGGATCCCGGGATCGAGCGCGCCCAGGTACAGCTCGAGGATGCCCAGATCGTCGGTCAGGGGCAGCACGACATGCGCGCTGCCGCTGTAGACGACGATGCCCGTGCGCCCCCCCTCGCGGAGGGCGAGCAGGTCGCGCGCCTTCTGCTTCGCACGCTCGAAGCGCGAGGGGGCGAGGTCCTTCGTCTTCATGCTGGCGGACGCGTCCAGCGTGAGGATGACGGCAGCCTTGTCATCGGCAAAGGGCGAGGCCTCCTGGCGCCACGTGGGGCCCGCGACGGCGATGCCGCCGAGGCCGAGCCCCAGGAACACGAGCGCCGGGCCGAAGCGCCGCTTGCCCGCCCCCCCCACGACGAGATGCGCGAGCAGGTGCGGCGCGATCATGTCGGCGTAGCGCTGGGCAGGATCGCGGCGGCGGCTGTACAGCCACCCCAGCAGGATGGCGGCCGGCACGATCAGCAGCCAGGCCGGCCGCAGGAAGTGGAACGCCGCGAGAGGCAAGACGGGATCAGGCATGGGCCGCCTTTCGCCGCCGTCGCGGCCAGGCGGCGAACAGATGCCAGAGCGCGGTCACGAGAACCGCCACACCAGCCGGCCACGCGTAGAGCGGACGACGGGGCCGATAGGAGAGCGACTCGACCTCCCCGGGCTCGAGCTCGTCGAGCCGACGGTAGATCGCCTCCAGCTCGCTGCGGTCCGCGGCGTGGAAGTAGCCTCCCCCGGTCGTGTCGGCGATCGCCTTCAGCACCGCTTCGTCGAGGGGATTCTCGCCGGCGGTCTCCGGATCACCGATGGCCACCGTGTGGATGGTCACGTCGTTCTGGCTCGCGATCTGTGCGGCCTTCTCGGGCGGCATCTTGCTGCCCGTGTCGTTGCCATCGGTCAGCACGATGAGCACGCGGTTGCGTGACTGGCTCTCCTCGAACCGCGGGATCGCCAGGCCGATCGCGTCGCCGAGCATGGTCATGGGCCCCGCCATGGCAACGCTCGTCTCTTCGAGCAGGTAGCGCACGATGTCGTGATCCTGGCTGAAGGGTGCCTGCACGTACGCGGCGTTGCCGAACACGATCAGGCCGAGCCGGTCGTCCTCGCGCCGGGTGATGAACTCCCCCAGCACCTCCTTCACGGCCGTCAAGCGATCGACCTTCCCTCCGTCCGCGCCGACGAAGTCCTCCTCGGCCATGGAACCCGAGAGGTCGACGGCGATCATCATGTCGCGCGCGGCCAGGTTCTTGGTGATCGGCGGCTCGACCCACTGCGGTGCCGCCAAGGCGAGCACGAGCAGGATCCACACGCCGATCGCGCAGATCATCAGCGGCACGGAGCGTCGTCGCACGACGGCGCCCTCCTGCGGCACCTGCCCCGTCGCGGCGGCCACGGCCTCGAAGAACGGCGCCTGGATGGCCGGCTCGACGTTGCGGTAGGCCGGCGCAAACTTCCAGACCAGCACGGGGACCGGAAGAAGCAGCAGGAACCACGGATGGAGGAGCTCAAGCACGATGCCCCCCGATCCACGCCTCGGTCGCTGCGAGCACGCCCTTGACGTCGGCGTCCGTGAGCTCGATCTGCCCGTACGCCAAGGTCGCAAGCACCCGCCCGGGCCCCCGCTCGAAGGCCTGCCCGGGGTAGGTCCGATCCAGGAACGCGAGCCACGCCTCGTCACTGAGGGACGCGACCTCCTCACGGGGCCACGCCTGCAGCGCGGTGCGCTTCAGCAACCCGGGCAACGCCGCGAGGGCGTCGGCCCGGGTCTCGGCATGGAGCGCCCGCGCGGCGAGCTCGGCGTGCAGCGCCCGTGCCCGCCGGCGGTAGGCCTGCGCACGCCAATGCCGCCGTGCGGCCCGCACGACGAGCACCGCCCCGACCAGCACGACGACCGCGAGGATCCACCAGCCGTAGGTCTGCGGCGCGCGACTCACGGGCTCGGGCATGCGGATGTCCCGCAGGGCCTCGAGTTCGGGCTCGAAGGCGAGGATCAGCATCGCCCTACGCCTGCCCACCGCGAGCCGGAGCAAAGCCCAGCAGGCGCCGCAGTTGTGCAGGGACGGGCTCTTCGGTGTCGACGGGCAGCACCGGGACCCCCGCAGTGCGGGGCCACTCCAGGATGCGATCGATCCGGCCCTTCGCAAAGGCGGCCAGTCTCTTGGTCGCGCGCCCCTCGATCTCGACCTGCAGGGAGCCATCGGAGACGACCATGCGGGCATCGTCCGGGATCTCGAGTGCGGACGGGTCCAGGACCAGGGCGCAGACCGCATCGTTGCTCTGCTCGAGGCGCCGCAGCAGCTTCTCGGTCTCCTCATCGGCTCCGTCGAAATCCGAGATCACGACGACCATGCAGTCGTGATGCGCCAGGCGCACGGCGTGATGCAGGATGCGATTGAGCATCGCGGGACGGCTGGTGACGCCCGAGCCCGCGCGCAGGGCGTGGTTCTTGGTGACGAGCGTCCGCAGGAGCGGCAGCACCGCGGTCTGGCTGCGCTGCGGGCGCACCTCGGCCACGTCCGTGTCGTCGAAGACGAGCCCGCCCACGCGGTCGCCCTGGCCGATCACACGCCAGGCGGCCAGGGCCGCGATCTCGGCCGCCACGACCGACTTGAGGGCGCGCCTCGTCCCCCAGAACATCGAGACGCGTTGATCGACGAGGAGGTAGGCGGGGCGATCGCGCTCTTCCGTGAAGACGCGGGTATGAGCCTCGCCCGTGCGTGCGGTCACGTTCCAGTCGATGCTACGGATGTCGTCGCCGGGCAGGTACTTGCGGATCTCGTCGAAGTCGAGCCCGCGGCCACGCATGCGCGAGGCATGCCGGCCCGAGAGCAGGCTGCTCAGCGGCTGCCGCGGGAGGAACGAGAAACCGCGCGCCGTGTACTGCAGCGCGATCAACTCATCCAGCCCCACATAGACCCCCGGGACACCGGAGGGCGCGGGCAGCTTGGTGCGGACGAGCTCGGGCTTCATGCCACGGCGACCTGCTTGAGCAACTCGTCGATCACATCGTCCGCGGTCACGCCGTCCGCATTGGCCTCGGAGCTGAGCTTCAGGCGGTGGCGCAAGACGTCGTGCACGACGGCACGCACGTCCTCGGGCCCCACATGGTCGCGGCCATGCAGCCACGCGTGGGCGCGGGCGGCCTTGTCGAGTCCGATGCCGCCGCGGGGGCTGGCCCCGACCTGGATCCAGGCGCCGAGTTCCTTCGAGTAGCGCTCGCCGGCGCGCGTGGCCCACACCAGGTCGACGATGTACTGCTCCATCGCCTCGGCAATGTGGATGCCCTGGATCTCGACGCGCGCGTCGAAGACCGCCTGCTGCGGGATCGGCTCGAGGGCCTCGTGCGTGCCGCTCTCCTCGCCGCGAACGAGCCGCAGGATCTGGATCTCCTCTTCCTCGGGTGCGTACTCCACGAGCACGTGCATGAGGAACCGGTCCATCTGGGCTTCGGGCAGCGGGTAGGTGCCCTCCTGCTCGATCGGGTTCTGGGTAGCCGCCACCATGAAGAGATCGGCCATCGGGCGCGTCTTGCCGCCGACGGTGACCTGACGTTCCTCCATGGCCTCGAGCAGGGCGGATTGCACCTTGGCGGGCGCACGGTTGATCTCGTCCGCGAGGATGAGGTTGCTGAAGATCGGACCGGCCTGGAATCGGAACTCCGCGGCGTCGGCCTGGTAGATCTCGGTTCCGGTGATGTCCGAAGGCATCAGGTCCGGCGTGAACTGGATGCGGGCGAGGCCCGCATCCATGTTCTTGGCCAGCGCGTTGACAGCACGGGTCTTGGCGAGGCCGGGCAGGCCTTCGAGCAGCACGTTGCCATCTGCCAGCAGGCCGAGCAGCAAGCGCTCGACGACATGGCCTTGCCCGATGATCGAGCGCCCCATCCGTGTCTGCAGTTCAAGAATCTGATCGCGAGCGCTCATGGGTTGCTCCTGCGTGCGAACCGACCATCAAGCAGGGCGGTGGGCTTGAAGCCCACCGCCCCACGAAGATCGTCGGCCCGACAATCGCTACTTGGATCCGCTGCCAGCCTGCAGCTTCTCCATGACTTCCTTCAGCGAGAAACTCGCGGCCTTCTGCCGCGGCGGGTAGGCCACGAACGTCTGGAGGAACTTGCCCACGTAGTCCTGCGCGGGCACGAGAAGATACGCCCGATCCAGGAGCCAGTCGTAGTAGGTGTTCGAGGTCTTCTGCGCGCGCTCGTAGGGGTCTCGACGCATATGGAAGATCAGCGGCACACGCAGCGGCACGAAGGGCTCGGCCCAGGCCTGCAACGTGCCCTCGACCCGCTGCTCCATGAAGATGAGCTTCCAGTCCTTGAAGCGCATGGCCGTGAGGTCGCCGTCGTCGGAGAAGTACCAGATCTCGTTGCGGGGGCCGTCCTTGGCCTTGCCCAGCAGGTAGTCAAGGAAGTTGTAGCCGTCGAGGTGGACCTTGTACTTGCGGCCAATGGCCTCGACGCCGCCCGCCTTGAGCTGCTCCTTGATGTCCGGGACGCCCGCGATGGCAAGGAACGTCGGCAGCCAGTCCATGTGATGCATGATCTCGTTGCTGATGGTGCCCTTGGCGATCTTGCCGGGCCAACGGACCATGGCCGGTACGCGCCAGCCGCCTTCCCAGTTCGTGTTCTTCTCACCACGGAACGGCGTCATGGCACCGTCCGGCCACGTGTTCATGTGGGGGCCGTTGTCCGTCGAGTAGAAGACGATCGTGTTGTCGGTGATGCCCAGGTCGTCGACAGCCTTCAGCAACCGGCCGACGTGCCTGTCGTGCTCGACCATGCCATCGCTGTACTCGTCCTGACCGGAGATGCCGCGCAGCTCCTTCTTCACGTGCGTGCGGAAGTGCATGCGCGTGCCGTTCCACCAGCAGAAGAACGGCTTGCCGGCCGCGTGCTGCGTCTTCATCCAGGCGATGGCGCGATCGCAAGTGTCGTCGTCCACGGTTTCCATGCGCTTCTTGGTGAGCGGGCCCGTGTCTTCGATCTTGCCGTCGGCCGCCGACTTGATCACGCCGCGCGGACCGTAGCGCTTGCGGAACTCCGGAGCCTTCGGGTAGTCCGCGTTCTCGGGCTCTTCCTCGGCATTGAGGTGGTAGAGGTTGCCGTAGAAGGCGTCGAAGCCATGGTTGGTGGGAAGGTGCTCATCCTTGTCGCCCAGGTGGTTCTTCCCGAACTGCCCCGTGGCGTAACCTTGCGCCTTCAGCAGGCCGGCGATGGTGGGGTCTTCCACCCTCATGCCCAGCGGTGCGCCCGGGAGACCGACCTTGGACAAACCGGTGCGGTAGACGCTCTGGCCCATGATGAACGACGAACGACCGGCCGTGCACGACTGCTCACCGTAATAGTCGGTGAACATCAGACCTTCCTTGGCGATGCGGTCGATGTTGGGCGTGCGGTAGCCCATGACGCCGAACGTGTAGGCGGAGATGTTCG
>JARGNS010000021.1 GCA_029213105.1 Planctomycetota bacterium | reverse complement strand
TCTGCTCACGCACCCGCTGCACGATCTCGGCCACGATCTCAGCGTGCGGCCGCGTCACGCCTGCATTGAGGACGACCAGCCCGACCGGCAACTGGCCCTTCAGGTCATCCGCGGCGCCGATGACCGCAGCGTCGGCGATGTCAGGATGGCCGATGAGCACCTCTTCCATCCCGCCCGTGGATAGACGGTGTCCCGCCACGTTGATGATGTCATCGGTGCGCGCCATGATGTGAATGTAGCCATCCTCATCGATGAACCCGGCATCGTCGGTCTCATAGCAGCCGGTGAACTTCGTCATATAGGTCGATACGAAGTTGTCGTCGTTCCGCCACAGGCTTGGCAGCGAGCCAGGAGGCAGCGGCAGCCGGCAGACGATCTCGCCCATGGTCCCTGCTGGAAGGTCGACGCCATCCGCATCGACGACGTGTACATCCCAGCCGGGCACGGCACGTCCGACCGAGCCGGGCTTCACCGGCAACTGTTCGATACCCAAGCAGTTTGCGGCGACCGGCCAACCGGTCTCGGTCTGCCACCAGTGATCGATCACCGGGATGCCCAGCAGCTTCTCAGCCCAATGCAGCGTTTCCGGATCGCAGCGCTCACCTGCCAGGAACAGCGTCCGAAGTCGCAACAGGTCGTACTTGCCCGCGAGCGAGCCGTCGGGATCGAACTGCTTGATCGCGCGAAAGGCAGTCGGCGCCGTGAACATCGCGGCGACGCCATGGTCCGCGGCAACTCGCCAGAAGGCGCCGGCATCGGGCGTCCCGACCGGTTTTCCCTCGAACATCACCGTCGTATTGCCGTGCAGCAGTGGCCCAGAGATGATGTAGGAGTGCCCGACGACCCATCCGATATCGGAGGCGGCCCAGAAGACCTCACCGGGGTTGACCCCGTAGATGTTCTTCATGCTCCAATGCAGGGCGACCGCGTGTCCGCCGTTGTCACGCACGACACCCTTGGGTTTGCCGGTCGTGCCCGACGTGTAGAGGATGTACAGCGGATCGGTTGCCGCCACGGGCACGCAGTCATGCGGCTTCGCGCCGTCGAGTGCGTCGTCCCAGCTGAGATCTCGACCGCTTTGCAGCTCGGCTTGGATCATGGGCCGCTGGAGCACGACACAGCGTTCCGGCGTGTGGTCTGCCTGTTCGATGGCCGCATCGATCAAGGGCTTGTATGGAATCACACGCTTGCCTTCGACGCCGCAGGACGCGGACACGATGACTCTGGGTTGTGCGTCATCGATGCGAACGGCGAGCTCGTGGGGCGCGAAGCCACCGAATACGACCGAGTGCACGGCACCGAGGCGAGCGCAGGCGAGAATCGCGACGACAGCCTCGGGGACCATCGGCATGTAGATGAGCACGCGGTCGCCTTTGACGACGCCGAACCGGGCCAGCGCCCCGGCGAAGACAGCGACCCGGTCTCGCAGTTGCGCGTAGGTCAGGCGCGTCACCACGCCGGACACCGAGCTGTCGTGGATGAGAGCAAGTTGCTGCGCACGGTTGCCGTCGGCGTGACGATCCAGCGCGTTGAAGCAGGTGTTGAGTTCCCCGCCGTCAAACCACCGGTAGAACGGCGGTCGATCGCTGTCCAGCACGCGCTGCCACGGCTTGATCCAGTCGATCTGCTCGGCAGCGTGCGCCCAGAACTGCTCTCGATGGGAGAGTGAACGCTCGTGGATTTCGCTGTGTGTCGCCATGGCCTTCGAAGGATAGGCGATCCTAGCGACCCGGGCGTCCCCATCGACCGCCTGCTGGCGGCCCTGCGCCCTCGGCAAGCCCCGGAGCTCTCCTCATGGGGCAGGTCGGCGTCGTGGACGAGTGCCTCACAGGCCACGATCGGCCCGTCCCAACCGGCCCAGCCCTCCGTCCCTCGGCGGCACGCGCGCGTCCGTCCTCGAGGCGGACAGGACGTCGGCGTGGCGATGCGAGCCCGCCCGGGGCCCACCGCGGCGTCGGGGCCTGATGGGTTCCGCGATTGCCTCTTGCTGTGGGCAGAGCAGGGTGAGAGGGTCGAAGTGCAGAGCAGCCCCGGGAGGATGAGCCATGGTACCGGTCCGCCTGACGTCTCGCCCCCGCATCCTCCTCGCGGCCTGGCTCCTGGCGGTCCTCGTGCTCGCCGCCTGCGGCAAGGACGACGACGCCGGCACGGATGGCGGTGCCGCGAAGGCCCGCCGTGGCGACAGCCTCATCCACGGGGCCATCACCGAGGCGTCGGCGCCCGCAGAAGATCCGCACGCCGAGTCCAACCGCTGCCTCTCGTGCCATGTGGGCATCGAGATCATCCGCTGCTCCGACACGCAGATGTTCCAAGAGATCATCATGACGGCGGAAGCGTCCGGGACGAACAACCAGTGCGTCGTCTGCCACGGTGGCAACGCCGACGTCGAGCGTCCGGCAGACGTCAAGAAGGGCACGGCCGCATACAAGGAGCTCGCGGCCCAGGCGCACAGCGGCACACCCGCCTGGTTCCTGGAGAACCCGGGCCCGAAGGACTTCTATCCGGACCCCGGCAGCCCCTGGATCAACAAGCACACCTGCGGCCAGTGCCACGAGTGGGAGGTGCGTGTCCAGTGGCAGAGCCTGATGATGACCGAGGCCGGGAAGATCCAGGGCACCGTGTGGGGCTTCGGCGGCCAGACGCGCTACGAGCACAGGTGGGCCAACTACGACGTCAAGGATCCGTCCTCCTGGGACGAGATCGTGGGCACGCCGCAGTTCAAGGACTACCTGAAGCAGCTCTCGATCAAGGAGCCCGATGTCTTCGTGGAGAAGATGTCCCAGGTGCCTGACGCCCCGGAGGGCGGCGCGGACGTCCGAGAGAACCCGAAACTCGCCGCCTTCACCTACATCCGTGGTGAGTGCCAGCGGTGTCACCTCGGCGTCGGGGGCATGCAGCGTCACGGCGACTACCGCGGCATGGGCTGCAGTGCGTGCCACATCCCCTATGCGAACAACGGCGTCTACGAAGGCGGCGACGAGGCGCTTCAAGGCGCGTCGGCCGGACGACCGCTCATTCACTCGATCCAGTCGGGGATCGGCGCCACCTGCAAGCACGGCGACACGGTCTGGCACGGCATCCCCGTCGAGACCTGCACCACCTGCCACAATCGCGGCCGACGCATCGGCGTGAGCTTCCAGGGCCTCATGGAGACGCCCTACGACAGCCCGTACAACCCCCACGGCAAGCCGCAGAAGAAGCTCCACGGCAAGACCTACATCCAGCTCCACGCCGACCTGCACAAGGACAAGGGTTTCCTGTGCCAGGACTGCCACACGACCCTCGACGTGCATGGTTCCGGGAAGCTCGTGGGCTCGATCGCCGGTGCCGTCGAGATCGAATGCCAGGACTGCCATGGCACGCCCGACCGGTACCCCTGGGAGCTCCCGCTCGGCTACGCGGACGAGTACGAGGAGAAGGAGAAGACCGGCCCCGCACGCGGCACGACCACCGAGATCCCCGACTTCATGTCGAAGGGGGACTACCCGGACCCGGGGGACGGCTACCTGCTCACCGCACGCGGCAACCCGTATGGCAACGTCGTCCGCAAGGGGAACAAGCTGCACGTGCACCTTGCGAGCGGCGCCGTGCGAGAGCTCTACCCGCTCAAGCTGCTCGAGCAGGAGGATCTGCTCTCCGCCGAAGCGCGGGTCGCCATGTGCCAGGTCGACAAGCACATGGCGCGCATGGAGTGCTACACCTGCCACTCCGCCTGGGCGCCCCAGTGCTACGGCTGCCACATCAAGATCGATTACCGCGAGGAAGACGCGCACTACGACTGGGTCAAGCTCGGGGACGAGAACCTCCCCAACGGCAAGACCAGCGAGTTCACGATCCACGGGGACACCTTCAAGATCCCCGGGAAGATCCGTGAGAGCCGCAGCTTCCTACGCTGGGAGGACCCGGCCTTGGGGCAGAACGGGGAGGGCCGCATCGCGCCCGTGATTCCGGGCTGCCAGACGACCGTCACGGTCATCGGCAAGGACGGCAAGACGATCATCGCCAACAAGATCTTCCGCGTTCCGCATGCGGAGGGTGCCGGCAAGGAGGGGCAGCTCGCCATCGACCACTCCCCGCTTCATCCCCACACGGTCCAGAAGCGTGCGCGCACGTGCGAGAGCTGCCACAACAGCCCGAAGGCCCTGGGTCACGGCATTCACGGTGGCCAGCTCTACGCCGATCCGTCCAAGGACCACGTCGTCGACCTGGAGACCGCGGACGGCCGCATCATCCCCAGTGGCGCGACACCGCAGGTGCACAAGATCGACGGCCTCGAGCACGACTGGTCCCGCTTCGTGACCGAGGACGGGGAGCAGGTCCAGACGGTCGGCCACCACTTCAAGCTCTCGCGTCCACTCAACAACGCCGAGCGGGCGAACATCTCCCGAGAAGGGGTGTGCTTGGCGTGCCACCAGGAGATCCCCGACGAGTCCATCGCCGTGGACATCCTCCATCACGTGGCCGACTTCGCGCACATGCTGCCGAAGAACAACGAAGAGCATTCGGATCTCGTGCACAAGAGCACGCTCATCGCGGCCTGGGTCCAGGTCGCCGCCATGATCCTCGGGCCGCTCGCGGGGCTCATGGGGCTGATCACGACTCGTCTGCGGTTGCGGACGGTCCAGGCGCACCGACCGCATGTGCTTGGCGAGCGCTGATCGGCCTCGGGCTCCCCCGCCCAGAAGGACCCACCTGGACTTGCCTCGGGTGCGCACGAGGGCAACGCTGTTCGCACGGCGCACCCAGCGCGCGTGCCGCCCCTGCTCCACCAGCCACCGGAAGCGTGCGTCTCGTCGCGGCGACACGCGTCCGACTCTATAGTGTCGGCCGCGCAACGGCATGGGAGCTCATGAGCTACGACTCGATCATCGGCCACCGCACCATGGCCTTGGATGGGGTTCGCAACGCGGCCTACCAGGCCGCGCTCGAGAGCATCATCACCCCGGACTCGGTGGTCCTGGACCTGGGGGCCGGCCTGGGCACCCTGGGGATGCTCGCGGCACGCCTCGGCGCCCGCCGGGTCTACCTCGTCGAACCCAGCAACGTCGTGTCTGTCACCCGTGAGCTCGTGCATCGCAACGGACTGCAAGCACGCGTGCGCGTACTGCAAGGTCGCATCGAAGACCTCGAACTGCCCGAACCCGTGGACGTGATCACCTCGGTCATGACCGGCAACTTCCTGCTCTCGGAGGATCTCCTCCCGAGCCTGTTCCACGCTCGGGACAAGTACCTCAAACCCGGTGGCCGGCTGCTGCCCTCCGAGGCCGTCATGGAGGTCATGCCCGTGTCCCTCCCGACCTACTACGCCGAGCATGTCGCCTGCTGGCAGCAGCCGCACCTGGGCCTGGACTTCGGCGCAGCCCAGGAAGCGGCGACCAACAGCATCTACTGGAGCCGCTCGAAGTTCGCGGCAGCGACGCCCCTGGCCCCGGCCCAGCCCCTCCTCCACATGGACCTTGATGCCGCGCAGTCGACACACTGCCGCGCCACGACGGAGTTCTCCCTCACCACGGACGGCTCACTGCACGGATGGCTCGGCTGGTTTCGCATGCAGCTCGGCGAGGCGTGGCTCTCCACGTCGCCCTTCGAGCCCCTGACCCATTGGGGCAGCGCGTTCCTGCCGCTTCCCCAAGCCCAGGACGGCCATGCGGGCGACGCGGCCGGGTTCTCCCTGCTCCGACCGCCCGGGGGGCCCTGGAGCTGGACCGAGCCTCACCCCCACGGGCGTCTGCGTCCGCGCGACCCTCGACGCCATGGACGGCGCGACCTCCATCAAGGAGATTGCCTCGCGGCTGCAGGCTGCGCACCCGGAGGCGGTGCCGGATGAAGCGAGCGCACTACGCCTGATCCGTGACGCGACCGATCGGTACGCCGCGCGTTCCCCGGGCCCGGACGATCGAGTGCAACCTCCTGCACCCCCCGCCTAGCGGCCGACCTATCCGCCTGCCGGCCAGAAGGCCTGGCCCCCGGACAAGGTGGGCGCCGCCATCAGATGCTCCACCGCCAGGGAGCCCGACGGTTCGTGGCGCGTGAACTGGAGCATGGCCAGATCGCACGGGCTCTCCACCACCACCATGCCATACCCACGCGGGGCAAGGTGAGCCTCGACGTCCTCGCCCAGCTGGCCCACCTCGAGGAAGTGGCTCTCGTGCGGGCCAAGGGAGGCGCGATGCACGAGCTCCTCGCCGTCGAGGTTCGTCAAGACCAGACAAGAGTCAGCGTGGGTCTGATAGCCGGGCGACGCGCCAGCGGGTCCGGCAGTGCTGATCGAGATCGTGGTGCGCAACGCCCCGCTCCACCAGACGCGGAAGAAGGACCGCAAGCTGACGCCCGCGACCTGGTGCTGGCGCAGGGGAGAGTTCCAGTCGTCGCTCCAGAGCATCGTTCGCGTCGGCGCAAGGTCGGAGCGGTACTCGGCCAGGACCTGCAGGAGCGGCGGGTAGAGGGGCGTCCCTGATTCCTCGCTGAAGTGGAAGGCCGCATGACCGCGGAAGTCACTTCCAGGGGGGAGCAGATCCCCCAGGTTCCGACGCACGAGTTGATGACGCCGGAGTTGGACCCAACGGTCTTCATGCCGGACGAGCTTGCCGGACTCGTCGAAGAGCCGCACGCCGACCCAGGCGTCCTCCTCGAAGGCCCCCTGCGAATGCAGGAGATTCGCAATGGTCGCGATGTGCGCGTCCTGCCAGACGGCCACGGGGTTGAAGCAGCCCCGCATGACCTGCTCCTGCCAGCTGCGTGCCGGGATCTGCGGGTAGCGATCACCGGCGTGATAGGCCCCCGGCACGCCCTCCTGCTGCACCACGTAGGGTCGGGCATGCATGCCATCCAGCGTCATGCGTCCCGTCGCAAGCAGCGGACGCCCTTCGTCGAGAGCCGCAAGCGCTGCCGCGCTCCCGAGGGGAATGCGGTTCACGCTCCAGGGTGCAAAGCCCCCCGCGACCACGTGGCGCTTCACGGCCCCGTTGCCGGCGCGCAACTCCAACTGGAAGGCCTTCGCGGGCTGCGGATGAGCTCCATTGAGGAAGACCAACGCCGCAGGCCCGTCCTCGGGCACGAGCACGACCTCCGTCAATTCGCGGGTTCGCAGGCCGTGCCGCAGCGCCTGGTCGGAGTGCAGCGTGGCCGAGCCGCCGGGCCCCACCCAGTCCACGAGTCCGTAGAGGGACGCGCGCACCGAGGGGGCGAGATCCTCCGGGGCGGGCGCGCTCCGGGCCGCTTCCGAAAGGGCGAAGACGGCGAGCAGCGCGTCCTCGGGAAGTGACAAGCCCCCGGTGGACGTCGAGAGCGCCGCACTGTCCAGGTAGGCCATGCCGCGATGATCGAGGACCGTCTCCAGGGCGAAGCCCGGCGTGCCCGAGGCATCGAACCAGACGGCACGCAAGCGCTGATCGGCCGCACGCAAGCGCGGAGCGGCCATTCCCCCGAGCAAGCTGACGACGGTACGCATCCCCGTGCCCGTCCGCCACCAGAACAGATCCGCACTCTCGAAGCTCGCGGGCAGGACCGGCTCCACGGGATGCCACACGCTCACGAGTCCGCCGTCGCGAAGCGACGCCGGCGGACCAGGAGGGTTCGTCGCACTCAAGGGTTGGGGCCTTTCCGCTCGCTGCGAACGGCGCGTCCGCGACGATCAGGTCGCATGGCGCGTCCAGGTTCTCCACCCCGCGCGCCCTTGATCCCGGACGCACGGGACTCCGTCGCGCACTCCGAGGCGAAACGGAACGGGGATTCTAACCAGCCCGCCAGCCTGGCCCACGTCGACGGTCCACACCCCCGGACGCCCTGCCGCGCGAGGTTCGAGGCGATCCTCCGGGCGTGCGCGCCAGGCCCGAAGCACCCCGCTCGACTCTCCCCCATCCGTCGATCACACCCGCGTCGGAAAGCACGGCCACGTTGCGGAGCGTGACGTCGCGCGCCGACTCGAAAACGCACGCGGAGCCTGCCGAGGGGCACACACGGCCGGGCCGCCGTCACGCGCAGGCGTCGCAGAGCCCGCTGAGCCAGATCTCGTGGCTCTCGAGCTGGAAGCCGTCGGGCAGGCGGGCGCCAAGGCTGCCCGGTGCGCGCACGCAACCGGGCACGTCGTAGACGCGCTCGCAAGCACGGCACTGGAAGTGGTGATGATGGTCACCCGCAAGCTCGTAACGCGCCCGGCCATCGGTACCCGTGACCCGCGCCAGCCCCCCCGGTAGACGGTGGCCTGCCCCCAGGAGGGCACCTCGGTCTGCGCCGCGGCCCGGACCTCCTCGGGCAGCATGGGGCCCACGGCCGTCTCGAAGGCGCGGTCGATGGCCTCGCGCTGGCTGGTCGCTCTCGACATGGCGGCAGTCTACCGTGCTGCGCCTTGACACGATAATGAGAACGCATTATCACTCTAGCTCCCAACGTCCCGGAGAGCACCGTGTTCGAACGACCCCGCGCCGCCCGCCTCTTCCCCCTCGTGGCAGCCTTCGCCCTGGTCTGGGGCGCCGCCGTCGCCCACGCGCAGGAGGACGACGACGACGACGTCATCCAGGTCCTGGAGACCGAGGAGATCGTGGCCCCGCGGGTGCAGGAGGAAGTCCGAAGCCTCCTGCCCGCCGCCGAGCTGCGCGTGATCGACGCGTGGGTGCCGGCGTCCACCTTGACGGGCGATCGGCTGGTGCGGGCCCGCGCCACCACCATCGGCGAGGTGCTTCGATACGAGCCCGGCGTGGCCGACACCGCCTTCGCCCCCGGGGCGAGCCGCCCCATCATCCGAGGTCTGGCCGGCGACCGCGTGCGCATCCTCTACGAGGGCCTCGGGACCTTGGATGCGTCCAACACGAGCCCGGACCATGCGATCGCGGCCGACCCACTCACGATCCGCAGCGCCGAGGTCGTCCGCGGGCCCGCGGCCCTGCGCTTTGGCGGGAATGCCATCGGCGGTGCGGTGAATCTCATCGACGGGCGCATCCCCTCCGAGCCGATTCCCGGGGGTGTCCGTGGCCTCTTCGACATGCGCTTGGGCACGGCTGACAACGAGCGCGCCGGCGTGTTCGAGGTCGAGGCGCGGCGGGGCGCGATGACCTACCACGCCGCGGGTTGGTTCCGACGTACGGACGACATGGAGATTCCCGGCTCTGCGAAGTCGGTGGCCTTGCGGGCGGCCACGCCGGGTGACCCCGGTCCCTACGGCACGCTGCCCTCGAGTTTCGTCGACTCGCGGGGCGGCACGGTCGGCGGCAGCCATGCCACGTCACGAGGCTTCGCCGGCGCGTCGATTACGGCCATCCGCCACGACTACGGCGTCCCGAACCTGGAAGACGAGCCGGTCAGCATCGAACTGGAGAGCTACCGCCTCGACGTGCGCGGCGGCCTGCGTCGTCCGCGCAACTTCATCCAACGCGTCGACGCCACCTTCGCCTACGTGGACTACGAACACACGGAGTTCGAGGGCAGTGAGGTCGGCACCGTATTCCAGTCCAAGGGGATCGAGGGTCGCCTGGAGGCCAGCCATGGCGGCCGCGGTCGCTGGGAAGGCACCCTGGGTGTGGAGGGCAGCTACGTCGATCTCGAGGCCATCGGCGACGAGGCGTTCATCCCCCCCTCGCAGACGACGAGGGGTTCGATCTACTTGATCGAGCGGTGGGCCGTCGCACGCGGCACGAGCCTCACGGGGGGCGCCCGCGCCCAGTTCGACCATGTGGACGGACCGACGACCCGCAGGTTCACGACCTTCAATGCCTCCGTCGGCGCCGTGCAGCAGGTGGGCCGGAACTCCGCCGCCTCCGCCAACATCACCTACACCGAGCGCGCACCGACCTCGACGGAACTGTTTGCCGATGGTGGCCACGTCGCAACCCAGCAATACGAGATCGGTGATCCCAACCTCGACCCCGAGCGATCCGTCGGACTCGACGTCGCCTTCCGACACGACAGCCGGAGATTCTCCGGGGAGGTCACGGGCTTCTACAGCCGCTACTCGGACTACATCGAGCTCATCCCCAACGGCGTCGTGATCGACATGCTGCCGGCGTACGAGTTCCGCGCCATCGACGCGTACTTCTACGGCGCCGAGTTGCGCGGGGCCTTCCACGTCGTTCGTCGGCCGGGTCGCACGGTGAGTATCGAGGTGCTGGCCGATTGGGTCCAGGGCCGCAATCGCTCGCAGAACTCTCACCTGCCACGCATCCCCCCCTTCCGGTTCGGCATCAGCGCCGTGGCCCAACTCGGCCGCTGGGGTGGGGATCTACGCCTGGTGCGGGTCACGAAGCAGGACAAGATCGCCGCGTTCGAGTTGCCGACCGACGGCTACACGATGCTCGACGGGGGGATCACCTACCAGATCATGCGAAGTCGGCCCAAGGGCCCGGTGCTCTACCTGCGCGCGCTGAACCTGCTCGATGAGGAAGCCCGCGTCCACAGCTCGTTCCTGAAGGACCTCGCGCCCCTACGCGGACGGTCGTTCCTCTTCGGCCTCCGCAAGGACCTCTAGGCCTTCGCAGGACTCCTGCATGGCCCCCACGCTCGTGGACAGGCACACGCAGAGGCCCGGTACGATCCGGCCGACGGGACACGGCGCGTCCGAGCGTCTGCCTCGGGCCGAGGCGCTACGCGTCGTGGCTGGGGCGCGCGCGAGCCCGCTCAGGACTCCAGGCGGCTCTCGACGAGCGCCAGGATCTCCGCTTCGGCGGCGACGGCGGCCGCGGTCAGTTCGCCGGCGCGCTGAAGGTAGGCGCGGCGCTCGGCCTCGTCGCTGAGGTCCTTCGCATTGATGCGGACGTTGAGCCCCGCGCCGAGGACGGCCGTGCGGGCGCACAGCACCCCCACGCCGGCATCGGACGCGGAAGCGGCCAGGCCCTCCCCCGCCATGGCGCGCATGAGGTCCATCGAGTCGAGGGCCGCCTGCATGACGCGCAAGGGGATCTCGATCGCCTGGCGCGTCGCGGCCTGGATCGCCTCATCCCGGACCTCGGGATCGCTCCGCCAGGCGGCCACGATGCCATGGAAGGCCTCGGTGTCCTTGTCGACGAGGTCGAGCAGTTCGGCGTAGGCGGCCTTGCCGCGCTCGGCGTGCTCGCTGAACTCCTCCCAGCGATCGTCCCAGCCGCGCTTGTGGCTCGAGAGGTTGGCGACCATCGTTCCGAGCGCCGCACCCAGGGCGCCCACGGACGCGCTGACGGAGCCGCCGCCCGGGGCGGGCGACTCCGACGCCGTCTCTTCGGTGAAGCCGCGCACCGACAAGTCGACGAGTTGCGTGGTGTCCTTGTCGCGGATGGCGTACTCGATGATCTTCTCGCGCGGGTCGAAGGGCGCGAGGTCGTCGAGCCCCATCGAGCGCACGGCGATCTTCACGAGTTCGGCGTCGGAGACGCCCGTCGAGCGCTGCTGCTTGCGCAGGTAGTGGCGCCCGGCTTCCAGCATCGCGTTCAAGGGAATCAAGCCCACGAGCTCCGAACCGGTCACGCGGATGCCGCGCGCACGGGCCTTCTCGGAGCACTCGTCGAATGCGACGTGCACCGGCGTGACCGAGATGTTCGTGAGGTTGAGGGAGATCTGTGCGATCCCGTACTCATCGATGAACCAGCCGATGCCCTTCACGCACGTGAGGCTGCCAGGGGTCGACACGGGGTTGCCGTCGGCGTCCTTCACGACGTCCCCGACGAGCGGGGGCTCGCGCTTGATGCGGCCCTTCTCGCGAACGTCGAACGCGATCGCATTGGCACGTCGCGTGGAGGTCGTGTTCAGGTTCACGTTGTAGGCGACGAGGAAGTCGCGCGCGCTCACGGCCGTGGCACCCGAGCGCGCATTGAACGTGCCTGGCCCGAAGTCGGGCTGCCAGTCGGGGTCGCCGAGCTTCGCGGCCAGCCCCTCGTACTCCCCCGAGCGGACCTCGGCGAGGTTGCGGCGCTCCGGCCGCGTCGCGGGAGTCTCGTAGCAGTCGATCGTGAGCCCGACCTCCTCGCCGAGCCGCCTGGCGAGGGTCTGCGCGTGCAGGACGGTCTCTTCCATCGTCACGCCGGCGACGGGGACGAGCGGGCAGACGTCCATGCAGCCGAAGCGCGGGTGCTCGCCTTCGTGGCGGCTCATGTCGATGAGCTCGGCGGCCTTGTGGCCGGCCTGCACCGCGGCCTCGATGACCGGCTCGGGCTCCCCGACGAAGGTCACCACGGTCCGATTCGTGGCCCGGCCGGGATCGACGTCGAGCAGGGTGACGCCGTCCACGGCCTCGATCGCGGCGGTGATCTGGGCGATGACAGCCTCGTCGCGTCCCTCGCTGAAGTTGGGCACGCACTCAATCAGACGCGTCATGCTGGTCTCCTCACGCCGACCCTCGTCGGCAGGCGCACACCCTACGCCCCAGCCGCGCGAGCACCGACCGTTGGAGGCGGCTAGACGATTCGAACCACCCCGCGAGCGAGGCCCTGCCCCAGCGGCCACCCCCACCCCACGGGCACCCACGGACCGCGGGAGGCCTGCCCGACCTCCCTCGCGAGCCGCACGGGCGCCTGGAGCGCCCCTGCCCGCGCCGGGGCATGCCGCGTCCCCACGCCCGTGCATGCACACGTTTCCTCCGGCACGCCATCTCGATCGCTCCATCCCATCCGAACCCGAGAGTCCAGGACGCGAAGGGGAGCGAGATCAGGGGATGCGGAGCACGGGCTGGTTGTTCGATACTTGCGCGCGAGCCTCACCAGTATCGAACAGCACTCCCGGGCTCGGCATGCCCGGGAAAATGTCTGCGGACTCTCCGTCCGCTTCGCGCAGAGCCCCCCGGTGGAACCACCCGGAGGACGAGCCATGCGAAGCCAAGCCCGATTCACAGCCCTGGGAGCCCTGCTGGGCCTCGCCCTGCTCTGCATGCCTGCCTGCGGGGGCGGCGGAGGCGGCGTCGGCGAAGCCGGCAGCGTCTCGAATGCGCCGGTCGTCTTCGACGGCCCCGTCTACCAGGTGTTCACGGCCTTCGACGGCCTCGTCGGGGCGGCGGTCGACATCTACACCTACGAGACGCTGGGCCAGGGCCCGCGCCACATCGTCCCCACCGTCGACGACGGTTCCTTCGGCGTGCCCCGCTATCTCGTCACGCCGGACACCCTGATTGTCGTACGCGTTCGCGGCGGCGTAGGCACCTCGCCCGACGGCCCGGACCAGGCAAACCAGGGCGCGTTCTACGGACTGTTCCGACCCGAGCAGATCGAGGCGGAGACCGCCACCGTGAGCCTCGCGACCACGGCGATCTACCTACGCCTGCGCCACCTGCTCGCCACCAGCTCGCCGGTCGCTGACGTGATCGTCCAGCTCGAGCAGCGCGCACGTTGCCTGCTCACCGACGATGTCGACGGCAACGAGGTCGAAGACAGCGCGGACGTAGCCGCGGACCAGACGGGTGCGGTGGACGCCATGATCGCTGCGGCCGACGCGGAGGTGGCGCTCCGGCAGATCTTCGCAGGCGATCCGATTCCCTACCACGAGCTCCTGCGCGCCACCGAGCCGAAGCTGCCGCAGCTCATGGGGATCAACACCACGACCGCACCGGGTGTCCAGGTCGCACGCAGCCTTGGGGTAGACGAGTACGCCTATGTCGCCGCGCCGTCGGGCGTGCTCATCTACCACTACTACCCGCCTATCAGCGACGAGCCGCGCCACGTGGGCACGCTACGAACGAACGACGATGCGCGGGACATGGCGGTGAAGGATGGGGTGCTCTACGCGCTTACCTTCCGGGGGATCGAGTCCTTCGACATCAGCGACCCGATCGAGCCGCGCACCCTCGACGCTCTCCAACTCACCCCGGACGCCCAGGGCGAGCAGATCACCATCGCGGGGGACATCGCCTACCTGGCCATGGCGTCCGAGGGCATCCGCATGGTCGACATCTCGGATCCGGAGAACCTGACCGAAGTAGGGGCCCCCTTCCATGCGCCCTGCCACTCGGTTTCCGCGCGTGGCGGCACGCTCTTCGCCGCAGGGGACCCGGCCGGGACGCAGTCCTACGCCTTCGACCTCAGCAACCCGCTCGCTCCGACCCCGGGAGTCGGCGGTTCGCACACGGGGAGCATCATGTCCGTGGTCGCGACGGGCCCGCAGTCAGCTCAGGTCGTAAGCATCGGCCACCTGGGTCATCTGGACGTACGCGACAACAACGCGACCAAGTTGACTGGCGAGTTCACGCTGCAGTCGCAGAACTGGTCGCCCGATGCGCGCATGTACGGGGACTTCATCGTGGTGACGCACTGGGACGGGACGGTCGAGTGCATCGACATCCACGATCCCTGGGACCCCGTGTCCATCGGTTCCATCACAACGCCGCCGGTCGACGAGATGGGCAGGATCGGCCGCGCGGATGCCGCGGCCGTCACGACCCATGGGCTGATCGTGTTCCAGCCCGAACAGGTCAGCGCCTACAGCCTGGACCTCCTCCAGCGGCCCGAGCCGATTCTCTCGCGCACGTTCGTAAACAACGGGAGCGCAGCCAAGCGCACGCTCTTCGACGGCGACCTCTGCTACCTCTCGACCTTCCGCGGGATCCAAGTCTACGACGTCGTCGACCCGCGTGCACCGGTCGCACGTGGCATCAACGAAGCAGGCACCGCCGACCACCTGGAACGGATCGGTACGAAGCTCTACACGGGTTCGAGCTTCGGAAACATGCAGATCTACGATGTCAGCGACCCGGACGCACCCACCCATGTGGGGAGCATGCCCGGCAGGCACCGCAGCCTCCACGCGCGCGGGGATCGCATCTACACGGCGTTGAACCAGGAATTCGCCATCCTCGACCTCTCCGACCCACTTGCCCCGCAGGTGCTCGGCACCTACGGCATGACCGTCCCGGGTGACGTGGCGCTCTTCGGCGATCTCGCCTACGTGGCAGACCGCTACTCCGGCGGCTACACGCGCGTGATCGACATCAGCGATCCGGCGAACCTCACCCAGACCACCGCGATCGGTCCCCGCCCGCTCGGGGGACGGCCGGGACTGCTCGCCGAGATGCCGAACGACATGCTGTTGATCGGCGGCTTCAACCTCAACGACCTCATCGGCGGTCGCCTCGAGGTCGTCGACGTCAGCGATCCGGCGAATCCGGTCGTCACCGGCCACGAGCTCACGTCGGGCTTCCGCCACAGCAGTCTGACCGTGGCCCACGGCTTCGCGTACGTCGCCACGGGAGGTCCGATCTGCGTGATCGACGTGCGCGACCCGCGCCAGCCCTGGTGGATCGGCCGCATACCCATGCCGCGACAGACCGGCGTGGACGTGAACGCCACCTGCGGAGCCGCCGGCGTGGACGACTGGGGCTTCGTCACCTTCCGCGCAGCGCGGCGTCAGGTCCCCTAGCCCCTACTTCTCCACGACGCGCGCCGGCCGGATGCCGACCCAGGTCTCGGCCACGTCGGCGTTCGTTCGCCCCCGGCTGGTCACCCGACTGTGGATCACACGGCTGCTGTAGCTTCCGCCCCGCGTGACGACCAGGTTGGGATCGTAGAACTCCATCCGCAGCCCATCCCCCGGCCGGCTGGGCGCGAGATAGGTTCCGTAGCGATCGAGGCACCACTCGCGCACGTTGCCGAGCGTCTCGTGGAAGCCCCACGGGTTGGGCGGGAACGTGCCGACCGGCGCATGGATGACGTAGCCGTCATCGAGTTCCTTCCAAGCCTTGTTCCTCCAAGACTCGCCGTTCCTGACCGCGCTCATGTCCGCGATGTTGAGCTTGCCCTTGATGGACTCTTGCGTGGCACCGCTCCACCAGGCCGTGGACGTCCCGGCGCGAACCGCATGCTCCCATTGGGCCTCTGTGGGCAGCACGAGCCCGAGTCGCATGAGACCGTGCTGCGCCTCAGCCCAGGGAATCGACTCGACGGGATGATCCTTCGTGACGGTCCGTCCTGCGGCGCCGCGCCCAACAGCCCACGAGCTCGGGTTCTCCCCCATCACAGCGAGCCACTGCCCCTGGGTCAGTTCGTACTTGGATAGGAAGAAGGGCTCGAGTGCGACGTCGTGCGGAGGCCCCTCACTGGGCGCGGCCATCGGATCCACGTTCGCTCCCCCCGGGGGGCCGCCGCCTGGACCTGGTCGCATGGCACCAAGGCGTACCGTGCCGCCCGGCACCAAGACAAGCACGATGGCGCGCTGCACGTCGTCGTGCACCAATACGCCCGACTCGTCGCGGGCGGGCCGCGGCCCAGAGGCCGACACGGAGAACTCCTGCAGCCCCGACACCGGGTCCTTGCCCAGCGGCCAGAGCCCCACCTGCGGTTTGAGTTCGAAGCCCCGAAAGCGCAGGTCGGTCGACAGTGCCGCCTGCACGGGCTCCCACGGGTGCTCGTTCGATGTGGCCTGGATGTGCTGGTTGAGGAGAATCAACGCGTCCGCCCGGCGCTCGCGCACGCTCTCGAGCGGGCCGGCGGGGTCCCTGGCGGAAAACGCCTCGAGGGCGTGGACCAGCGTCTCGAGTTCGTCGTGTTCGGCCTGGGCCTCCTCGTCGTCGACGGTCCCG
>JARGNS010000020.1:4151-16802 GCA_029213105.1 Planctomycetota bacterium | reverse complement strand
CCACGCGCATCCGCCCGGGGCGGCGCCGTCGGCGCATCGTCCCGCAACAGACGCGCGATGGTGCGGGGCACCTCCTCGTCAAGGGCGCGCGCGACATCCATGCCTGGCGGCGCGCGCAAGACGAGCGCGAGCAGATCCCGCAGTACGTCGAGCGCTCCAGGCTTCAGCGGCAGGCGCGAACGGCGATCGAGCACGGCCGCGGGCAGGCCCTCGCGATCCAGGGTCGCGGCCATGTGGGCGATGCCGATGGACACGGCGAACACCGACCAGCCCGGGCGCGAGATGAGATCGATCGCAGCATCGCGCGGGTAGACCAGGAGATCACTGCCACACACGGCCTCACCGCGCCACATCCACAGCGCCGCGTCGTCCGTCGCCACCACGAAGGTGCGCGTGTCGAGCGGCAGGTCGCCGGCGACCTCGAGGCTGCGGGCGAAGGCTGCCCAGGACACCTGCACGTTCGCGCCGAGGACCACGCGCATGTCCGAGGCGAACGGGCCGCGATCGAGCTGCTTGATCTCGAGATCGAAGCCGGGTGCGTCCGCAGCGAAGGCGTCGAAATCGTCGTACGCAGCCTGTAGCCAGTGCGGTTCCATGGGGTCGTGGCACCTGGGGAGGTACCGCAGGGTAGCAAATCCACCCGGGTCACCGCCACGGGGCACTCCGCCGGCGGCTTGCCCCCCCGGGCGCGCTCGCACCCAGCCCGGGCCCTAGGTCGCGCCGTGCCGCGTCCACAGCAGGGCTGCGAGGAGGGCCGCGAGCAGCAGGGTCAGCCAGAACTTCGCCAGCTTCCAGAGGGCGACCCGGCTCTCACGCGACATGCTCCCCATGCTCGCATGGGATCCGCCGCGGGACGCGGCCCACCTCTCTGGTAGGCGCTACTTGCGGGCGCCGGCCTGATCCAGGCGCGTGCGGACCTCGGTCTCGTGATCCTTCCACCAGGCACGCCACTTCTTCTGGATGCGGATGCGCTCGTTCTTGGTGAGGCCACTCACGAAGTTGAAGTCCTGGCCCGTGATGCGATGCAGGGCCTCGCTGGCGGCGGTGCGCACGAGATCGTCGCGGTCGTTGAGCGCTTCGATCAAGGCGGGAACCGACTCGACGGACTGGATCTCCCCCAGCGCGGTGGCCGCACCGAGCCGGGCGTAGAAGTCCTTGTGCTTCTTGAGTACATCGACGAGGTGCGGCGTGGCGCGCAGCGCCTTGAGCCGGGCGAGCTCGATCGTCGCGCTGAACACGATGTCCTCGTCGGCGTCGCGCAGGCGCTTGATCCAGCGGTCGATCTCCTTCTCGCGGGCCTCGTCGATCGCGGGCTGGGACGGCTCGGCGGGCACGTCGGGCTGTTCTTCCGTGACCGCAGGTGCCTCGACGGGCTGGCGCTCCTTCGCGGCCTCGAGGTCGCGACGAAGCTGCTCGGCCTCACGCTGGATGCTGATCTTCCAGTCGACGATGTCCGCCATGCGCTGGTGGATCTTGAGGATCATCTCGTTGTTCGAACGGATGCGGCTGTCGAGCTTGTCGCTTCCGATCCGCAGCAGCTCGTCCATGGCCTCGACCGTCGCGTCGCGCACCGTGGCGCCATGGCGCGTAAGGCGGGTCTCGAGGCTCTTCTGGAACTCTTCCTTCATGCCACGTCCGGAGTCGGAGATGGCCGCGTCCAGACGCGTCTCGGTCTCGCGCAGCGCGTCGGCCAGGCGCTGCTCCACGACCTCGGGGACCTCCACCATCTTCGGCGGTTCCTTCGGCTCGTTGACCTTGAGGACCAGCAGGTATGTGGAGATCACCGCCGCGGCCAGGGCCAGCCCGAAGGTCAGCCACGAACGCGCGCCGCCCATCCGGACGCTGCGCTGGAGGGCGCACGAGACATGCTGGGCGCGATCCCCGGAGACGATGGCCCGGCCAGCGTCGAACTCACCATCCGGAATGGACTCGTTGCAGACGGTGCAGAAGCGGATTTCCATGGCGGACTCCAATGCGCGCGGTCTCGGCGGACGCCTGCGGAGCCGGGGCCGCCGCTGGCACCTGTTCTAAACGCACGTGCGTCGGGTCGGACGCAACTAGCCTCGATTGCGGCTTGAGGCCGTCTTAAGTACGACACACCAGCGGACTTGGGGCCGCCGGAGGCACACTGGGGGCGGCACGTCGCCGCGGGACCCCAGGCTGGGGCGCGCCCGGCCCTGGGGGCCGCTAGCCGCCTGCCTTGGGCTGGCCCAGCGTCGTGCGCACGGCAGCCTCGTGGTCGCGCCACCACTCCTTGACCTTGTTGCGGGCCGTGCGCCGGCGCCGGATGCCGTCCGAGGGGCCCAGGCCGGTGTCGAATTCGGTGATGTGCCGGATGGCCTGGTTGGCCTGGCTGGCCACGAGGTCGGACTTGTCGACGAGGGCCTCGGCGAGGGCGAGCACGGCGTCGGCGACCTTCATGTCCCCGAGCGCGGAGGCCGCTGCCGTCCGGCCGAACTCGTCCTTGTGCTTCTGCAGGATCTCGATGAGCCGCGGAACGGCGTCCATGACGCGGTGCTGGCGGATCTTCTCGATCGCCGGGAACAGCTCGTCGACGTCCTCGCTGGCGAGTCCCTTGCGTGCCGCCGCGATCTCACGCGCGACGACGGCGGGATCCTTCTTCGGGCCGGTCGGCAGCGTCGGACGCTTGGGGCCCGTGTCCTTCGTAGGCGCGGGGCCGCCTCCGCCCTTGAGGATCGTCTCGCGAATGATCTGCGCGGGACGGTCCTCGACGGCCTTGAGGCGCTTCTCGATGGCCTCGAGCCGCGCGACCATCTTCTCGACGTTGCCGGTGGCCTTGCCGAAACGCTTCACGTCCTCGCGCATGGTCTCGAGCATGCCGTAGTTGGCCTGGGCCGACTCCTCGGAAGCCTCCTGCATGGACTGCAGTCCGGCCTCCATCGACTTGCGCAAGGCTTCCATCTCGGCGAAGCGCCAGTTGATGTCCTTGAGGGTGCCCTTCAGTTCCTCGCGCCACAGGCCGCGGACCTCCGCGAGCATCGTGCGCACATCCTCGCTGCCCGCGCTCTCCACGGCCGCGCCAGGCGTGCCGCCGTCGCGGTCCGCCTGCAGGAGCATCAACGTGCCCCCGGCAGCGGCCGTCCCGACGAGGGCGGCGTAGAGCGCCAGGATGATCGCGACCTTGGACATGCTGGGGAACCTCGCGTGCTGGCACGCGCCTCGCGCGCGCCCCAGGGGATTCTACCGGCGCGCGCGCCCACACGCGTGGCTCTCCGGTTCTCGAGCGGCGCCGTGGTGGGGAACGCGCTAGAAGGGCCGACCGGAGCCGTCCCCCGTCGGCGGGGGCATCCCGCCAGTGCCGTCTCCCCCAGCGGACGACGGACCCTCCGTGCGCTGCGGACTCTCGGTCGGCTCGGGGTCCGTCACCGACTCCTTCATGAGCCGGCCCACCTTGAACTTGACCACCCGCTTGGCCGGCACGTGGACCTTCTCGAGGGTGCGCGGGTTCTGGGCCTTCCGCGCGGCGCGCTCCTTGATCTCGAACACACCGAACTCCCGAAACTCCAAGCGGTTACCGTTGCCGAGCTCCCGGATGATCTCGTCGAGGAACATCTGGATGATGTCCTTGGCGATGACCTTGGTCTGGTTCGTCTTCTCCGCGATGCGAGCCACGAGCTCCTTCTTGGTGATCGTGCGAGGCTCGGGGCCCGACGACGGCGGCTGGAAGGAAGAAGTCATCCGCTGCATGCTCCGACGAGCGCCCGCCACGGGGCGCCCGATTCACCTAGGTCCTTTTCCTGCATCACCTTATGGACGGCCAGGGAGGCTGTCAAAGGCCCGGGCATTTTCCTGAACGGCCTGTTGGGCGCCGTTAGGGTGTGCGCGAGACCCTCTCCGGTCGTCTCGCACGGAGGCCCCATGGCTCGATCCCGCTTCCCGAACGCCCTGCAGATGCGGACCCTGAAGTACGGCGAAGCCGCCGAAGCCGAGCGCGACCGCGTCGCAGAGGCCCTGCGGGCCGCCGGGCGGCACGCGGAGGCCCTCCTGCTCTACGAGCGCCGCCCCGGCCATCCGGACCTGGCCGGCGAGATCGCCTGGGCCGTCGGCGAGGGCAACGGCTTCCACCTGACGGCCGTCCAGCGCACCGGCGGCACGGTCGCTGCGGACGATTGGCAGGCCTGCGCCGCCGAGGCCGAGCGGCGTGGACGCTGGATGGACGCACGGCACTGCTTCGTGGCGCTCAAGGACGAAGCCAGCCTGCGGCGCATCGCCGAGCACCTGCCCGCGAGCCTGCAGCCGGCCCCGGAGAGCGAGGACGAGGCCAACGACGCCTAGGCGTCGCGCCTACTTGCCTTCGGCCTCGGCGTCTTCCTCGGCGCGCTGCTGGGCCAGCATGGTGCGGTAGCCGCGGATGCGTTCCCAGCGGGGATCCTCCGGCGGGATCTCACCCTTGCGCAACAGGCCCTCGGCCTTCTTCAGGTAGCCCTCGGCCTGCTCGTAGTTGCCGAACCAGTGCCCGCGCAGCCAGGCCGCATGGCTCCAGGCATCGACCGACGCGGGATTCACCTCGAGCGCCTGCTCGTAGAGCGAGATCGCCTTGCGCATCTTGCCGTCGACCTTGGCCGCGTGCCCCTCGGCCAGCAGCTTCCGTGCGATCTGCCGCGCCGACTTCCGACTGGCCTGGATGGCCGCATCGATCTCGTCTCGCAGCCCCGGATCCGCCGCCCGCTGGTAGGCGTCGAGCAGCAGCGTGAGCCCCTCGTCGTAGCGGTTGACCCGGCAAAGGGCCATCCCGGCCCTGTACGTGAGGTCCACCCGGTGCGGCGCGAGCTTGGTGGCGATGCCGTAGGCGTCGGCCGCCCGCTCGCGATCCCCCAGGGCCTCGCGCGCCCGGCCGATCGCCGCGTACATGTCCGCGACCAGCGTGAGCCGGGCCGGGCCGTAGGTCGCCCGCAGGGCCTCGGGGGTCTGCTTGAGCGCCGGGTCGAGATCCCGGGCCTGCTCGAGGGCGCGCAGGGCCGAGGCACTCCGGTTGGCGGCGAGCAGGACGAACCCGCGGGTCCGCCAGGCCTCCGCACTGTGGCGTCCCTGTTCATGCCGGACGGCGCGCATGGACCAACGGTTGGCCCCCTCGAGGGCGGTGCGGGACTGCTGCAGCAGGAAGGCCCGTTCCGGATCGTCGGCGCGCAGCTGCGTGGACTCGTCCCGGAAGCGGGTCGCGGTACGCCGCAGGGACTCCGCGTGGCGCGTCATGGCGCGCACGTGGCTGGGGTTGCGTTCGAGCAACTGCGCATGGAAGGCCACGTCGTCCTTCCAGGCCTCCGCCTCTCGGTGCGAGAGGCCGATGAGGCAGACCACGACCAGCCCCCCCACCATCGCAAGCCGCGCACGCACGAAGCCCGGACTCCCGCCACCGGCCCGCAGCAGCCCCTCGGCAAGCAAGCCGACGCAGGCGAGCAGCGGCAACGCCACGACATACGCCCAGCGCAGCTCCAACGTCGCACCGGCGGGCATGGCCAGGGCCGCCGGCAGCGCCAGGGCGAGCGTGGCCAGCCAGAGCGTGGCGCCGCCACCGAGCCCCCGCCGGCGCGCGTGCAGCAGGACGGCCAGCGTGAGTACGAGCACGAACGCCAGGGCGCCGTAGGTCAGCGCGTCGGCCTCGTAGCCGAGGCCGGGCACGGCCTCGTCGCTGTGGTCCCCCCGCAAGCCGGTGGGCAGCACGAGGGAGAGCATCATCCGGACGAGCCCCTCACAGCCCAGCAGCAGGCGACTGCCCGGCCCCTGGGCCGGCAGGTCCCCGGCCGCGGTGAAGGTGCCGCCCCCAGCGAGCAGGAAGACGGCCAGCGGTACGGCGAACGCGAGCACGCCGAGTCGGGCGACGGGTCGCGGATCGCGGGTCGCCCCGGCACGCACGTCGAGCAGCCAGAGCACCAGCGGCAGGCCCAGCGCCACCGGGTGCGCGAAGATCGCGAGCATCCACAGGAGAGCCGCGACAGGAAGCCAGGCCAGGCGCCGGCCGCCGAAGCGCCCCCAGGCGAGTGCGGCCAGGAGTCCGAAGAGGGCGGCCAGGATGGCCGCCCGGCCCATCAGCGCGGAGATCGTGCCCGTGTGGATGGGATGGGCCGCGAAGACGACGGCCGCGCCGAGGGCCAGCAGGGGGCGTCCGGGGGCCACGGCCAGCAGGAAACGGAAGAACAGCAGCACGCAGAGGCCATGCAACAGCAGGTTCGTGAGGTGGAAGCCTGCGGCCTTCAGGGTGCCGTCCGTGCGCCGCCAGAGCGGAGCCTCGAGCGCGAAGCTCGCCAGGGCGACCGGCCCGTGGCTGCCATGCTCCACACCCTCCACCGCGCCCGACGCACCGCCGGCGACGATCTCACGGATCGCGGCGGGCCCACGCGCGACGAGCGGGTTGTCGCGCACGAGGTGGACGTCGTCGAGCACCCACCCGTGGTTGCGCACGGAGCCGTGGGCGATCCAGGCGATCGCCACGAGCAGCAGCGGTGCCCAGCGCCAGGGCCCGCCCCCAGCAGGGGCGGCGGGGTCGGAGAGGGGCAACTGCGGTTCGCTCATGCGGGCCGTCCGTGGGGTGCGCAGGGTTCGATCAACGCAACGGAGCGGCGCCGGTTCGCATTCCCCGCGCGCGGCCCCCGGCCTGCCGGCGGTGAACGCCCCCCGAGGGGCAGGCGGCCCGGCAAGCCGGCGCGGTCGGCGAGCGCGCGACTACTCGTCGTCGCGGCCCGGGCCCTTGATGGAGCCGCGCGCCGGCGGGACGTAGTCGAACTTGTTCGCGTTCATCTTCATGATGACGTCGTCGAGGTACTCGTGGAACTCGTCGTTGAGATCTTCCCAGTCATCCTCGTCGCGGATACGGAACGCCTCCTTGAAGGCCGCGGCGCCCTTGCTGACACCCGTCTCGCGGTGCAGCACCAGGTCGAAGAACTTCTCGAAGCGCTCCTTGTACTTGCCGTTCTCGTACGTGTTCAGGAAGTAGGTGAACGCCCAAGACTGTTCGTAGAACATCAACAGCACGAGGTTCGGGTTGAGCGTCCACTCGGTGGCACCCCAGGCCTGGACCTCGCCGTAGCTGTTGAAGCTCACGAGCCGCTCGATGGGGAACTTGCGGTACTTCTGCCCCTGGCCCTCGAACTGCTTCGCGGCGCGCTGCATGCTCTGCAGGCGCGGAACGTTGATGCCCAGGAACGCCAGGGAGCCGTCCTGCTCCATCTTCACGGAGCCGACGAACTCGGCAATGCCCTCACCAAACCAGTCCTGGCCGGGACGCGGCTTGCGCCACCGGTTGCGCTGACGCGTGAACCAGAACTCCAGCTGGTGCGTGCCTTCGTGGACGTTCTTGTTGATCTCGAAGACGCGATTGCCGCCCTTGCCGTCCGCACCGCCCTCGTCATAGAGGTAGACGTACGTCGTACGGGGGCTGAAGTAACCGGCCACGTTGTGCGGGATGGCCTCGCCGCTGACCTTGTCGTGGTACTCGTTGAACGCCTTCTTGCTATCGAAGATCCACACGACCATCGGCGAGCCGTTCTGGAAGCTGCGTACGCCGATCGGGTAGTCCGGGCGTCCGCCGTACTCGTCCATCAGCGGCTTGAGCGAGAGGCTGTCCTTGTAGCGGTTGTAGAACTCCTTGTAGAGCTGCGTGAAGATCAGCGCCTTCTCGTCGAGCACACGCTCGAAGACCTCGCGCTTCTTGGCCAGCTCCTTCATCTTGAGGCGACGCTCGTCCTTGTCCTCGATCGAGAGCAGGTCGTACTCCGAGAGGCGATCGGTGGATGCGTAGCAGATGAGGTAGGGGTCGGCCCAGCGTGCCGCGTAGTTGTAGTCCTTGAAGAACTTGTCCTTCGCGATGTTGGCGCGGATCGAGTCGGCGGCCTGGAAATGGTGGTCGTTGATGAGCTGCTCGTAATGCTTCTGCGTCTTCTTCCACGCACGCATCGCGATCTCGTACTCGGCGTCCTCGTCGGGCCCGTACCAGTGGTGGTTGTAGGCCGCGGTCACGGCCTTCAGGTACGGGTACTCGCGGTTGGCGATGTCCTCGGGGATCTCGTGCGGGAACTCGCGGTAGCCCAGGTACTTGCGAGCCTCCTGGTCGTCACGCCCGGGGCCTCCGATGAAGTCCTCGTAGACCCCGCGCAGCGCCTTCTTGGCCTTCTCGTCCTCGAGTGCCTTGAGGCGGTTGATGAAGCCCTTGAAGCCGCGCAGGGTCGTGGGGCGCTCCGTGGCGTACTCCCCCATCACGTCCTGGACCGACTCGCTGGGAACGACGGGCACGTCGGCCTTCTTGGCGTCGGTCCCGCCGTCGGCCGTCTCCGTGCCTCCGCCGGTCTTGCCCTTGGTGCCGCCGTCGCCGCCGAAGGCGACCAGGCCCACGACCACGAGCAGGACGACCGCGCCCACACCGATCAACAGGCCCTTGTTGGGACCGGCGGCGGGGCGTGCTTCGCGGCGACCGCGCGGCGCGCCGGCGTCTCCTCCGTCGTCACCACGGGCGGGCGCCCGCTTGCGACCGGCGGGGGCCTTGCTGCGGGCCGGGCCCTTCGGGGCGGCCTCCTGCCCGGCGCGCTGCACGGGCTGGTCCTGCGGGCCACGCGCCGGCGCGGCGGGGCCGCCGGTGACGGCCTTGCCGGGCCCACGCTTGCGGCCGGGCGCACCCTTGCTGGGGGCCCTGCCGCCCGGCGTCCGGCCACCGGGCGCCTTGCCCTTCGGCGCCTTGCTCGTGGGTGCCTTGCCGGTCGGTGCCTTGCCGGTCGGAGCCCTGCCCCGGCTGGGAGCCCCGCGGCGAGCCGGCGGCTTGCCGCCCGGCGCCTTCCCGCGAGGCGGGGGCGGTGCGCCGCCCGGGGTACGCGCCGGCGCGGCGGGTGCCGCGGGGGCGCCGCCCGGGGCGGTCAGGACGGTGCCGCAGGCACCGCAGGAGAACTGCTGCCCGGGCGTGAAAGCCGAGACGTCGAACTGCGCACCGCAATTCGTACACGCTTGAAGCTGCATCGATGCTCCTCGATCCACCGGCGGTCCTGCCTGCCGGTGCGTCTGGGGGGGACGCTTGACGTCATCCCCCCGGGAAGTCGGGTCGTTATAGCACGGAGGGGGTGGTGTCTCCCGCTCCCCCCCGGCTTGGCTCGGGTCGACGCGCAGGCCCTCGATCCGGGCGCGCAGCGCCTCGGAGGGCGCGTGCTCGCCGTCGGCCAGCGGCGTCCGCGCCAGGTTGTCGGCGAGGGCGTCCGGGCGGTCTTCCGGCGGCGGCGTGTGGGGCGTCGGGACGCTCATGCCTTGGGGCCCTCCCCCTCGGGACGATCGTCCGTCCAGTCGCCTCCGATGCGCCGGAAGCACGCCAGGAACGCGGCGCGCGCACGGCGCAGGCGGTTCTCGATGGCCTTCGGCGTCGTGGCATGGCGCTCGGCCAGCTCCGCGGTCGAGGCGCCCGCACGGTAGCGGGCCTCGAGCAGCGCCGCCTCGTCGGGACGCAGGAAGCCGAGCGCCGTCTGCACCAGGGCACGCAGCTCGGCATCCGCCAGGACCTCCGCGGGCAGGGCCGTCTCGCCGTACTGGTCCCAGTCCGGCGGCAGGGAGACGGGCGGCGGCCGCCGATGGCGACGGCGGAAGCTGTCCGCCACCCGCCGCCGCGCGACGCCGAGCAGGTAGGCACCCGCGTCGTCCGGCGTCCGCCCCGCGGCGATGGCCCGGTAGAGCGCCTCGAAGCAGGCCTGGGTCACGTCCTCGGCTTCGGGGGTGGGCAGGCGGCGACGGGCATAGCGGTACACGGCGTCGAGGTACTCCTCGGCTGCGGGCGCAGGGGTCGCAGCCCCCCCGCGATGCGGGGCGTCGGGCGTGGGCCCATGCGCGCGGCTCTGTTCGGATCGGGGCATGCGTTCAGCCATGGAGTCGCGCGCAGCGCGCCAACCCCTCGGACGCTACCACTCGAATCCGGCCTTCTTCCCGTTCGCGTCGAACCAGGCCTTCGCCTCGGCCGACTTGTCGAACTCCTTGCCCGTGATGGCCTGCAGCGCTTCCACCACGGCCGGCTTGGCATCCTTCCAGAGCTTCCAGCGCTTCTCCCACCACGAAGCCGGTGGGTTGCTGGGCGCGTTGGGGTTGTCCGCGCCCGGCTCGTCGAGTTCCTCGGCGAGGCGTCGGAAGAGGCGTTTGTCCTTCGAGAGCCGCACCCAGTCCGCCATGGCGGACAGCGCCGGGGCATGGCGCGGATCCGGGTTGCCCACGATCCAGCGCCAGGCGCGTTCGACATCCTTGAACTGCTTGCCGTCGAGGGCGATGCCGCCGCGTGCGAACGCCTTGAGGGTCTTCGCCTTCACGGCGTAGCGGCGATCGTTCTTCTTCTCGCCCCAGGACGCCTTCCAGAGCTTGGAGGCGAGCTTCTTGTCACGCAGGCGCCACTCCCACATGTCGGCGACCTTCAGCGCGACCAGGCTCGACTCGTGCTTGAGCAGCTTCAGCAGCGGCTTGTCGAAGTCCTTGTGCTCGAGGTCGGCGAGCTTCTCGAGCACCGGCAGGATCACGCTGGAGTTCTTCTTCTTGCCGACCTTCTTGAGCTCGGCGGCGAGTGCCTTGGCGTTCTTGTCGTCGGCCGCGCCCAGCGGACTGCGCTCGGGCTCGTCCGCGCCGGCCTCGCCCTCTCCCTTCCCGTCTTCCCCCTTCGACGACTCCCCCTTCGGATCCTCCTCGGCATGGGCCGGTACGGCGGGCAAGGCCAGTCCCAGGGACGGGAGGAGCAGGAGCAACAGGAGCCAGGGAGCCGTGCGGAGCGTCATGCCCCGATTGTAGGGAAGCGGCCCGATGGCGGCTAGCCGCCCGGCGCGAAGTCGCCGATGTTGCCGTAGATGTCGGCCTCGGAGCCCGTGCCGTTGCGGTCGTCCATCCAGACGACGGCGGCGAACGCCCCCCCGCAGCAGAGCGCGGGCCCGGTGCTGTGCGCGCTGCCCACGGGGTCCGTGTCCAGGCGCAGCTCGGGCGAGGACCAGGTCGTCCCCCGATCACCCGACCAACGCATGAGAATGTCGAACTTGCCCGCGCGATCGTCACGCCAGGCCACGTGCACGTTCTGGTTGTCGCAGCAGACCTGGGGGTCCCACGAGGTCGCCACGCCGGCTTGATCCCGATCGAGGCGCGTGTCGCTGGCGAGCCACGTGGCACCGGCGTCCCGTGTGCGCTGGAAGTACACGTCCGCCTCGCCACTGCGCGTGTCTTGCCACACGACGTAGAAGTCGAGGTCGAAGGCGCACAGCTGGGGGTTGTTGGCCCCTCCCGTGCTCGCGTCGACCTGGATGTCGTTGGCCAGCCAGTCCACCCCGACGTTCGTCGAGCGGTTGTAGCGGATGTGCGGCATCGTGCTGCGTACGTCGGTCCACACGACGTGGATGCGCGTGCCCGAGATCACCAGCCGCGGGATGCCGGCTGCGTCGGCGTCGTCGAGGATCGTGTCGGTCGCTTCCCAGCTCAGACCGCCATTCAGCGACCGGGTGAACACGACGGAGCTGCCCCCGCGACGCTCGTCGCTCCAGGCCGCCACGACGTTGTTGCCGGCACAGCCCAGTTGCACGAAACGGGCATCGAAGTTGCCCGCGTCGCGATCGATGCGCAGGTCGCTCGGAAGCCAGGTGAGACCGCCGTCGAGCGAGCGGTTGGCGTAGATGTCCCAGCTGCCACCACGGTCGTCATGCCAGGCGACATAGACCCGCGCCCCGTCGCAGCAGATGGACGGCTCGCGGCTCGAGGCCGCGCCGGCCGTCCCGGAGTCGAGGCGCACATCCTGGGGCAGCCAGGTCAGGCCACGGTCCAACGAGCGGTTGAAGTAGATGTCCGGGTTGCCGGATCGCTCGTCGTACCAGACCACGTAGACGTTGCTGCCGGTGCAGCAGATGCGGGGGAGCAGGGAGCCGGCCGACCCGGCCAGGCCCGAATCCAGACGGATGTCCTGTGCGAGCCAGGTCGCACCGCCGTCCAGCGAGCGGTTGAAGTAGACGTCGAGGTCGCCGTTGCGACGGTCGTACCAGGCCACGTAGATCTCGCGCCCGTTGCAGCACATGGCCGGAAAGAGCGACAACTCGCTCCCGGCGGGATCCGTGTTGATCCGTCGATCGGCCTGGGCCGGCGGCTGGGTGGGCGTCGAGCCCCCGCCGTCACTGCCGTCGCTGCTGCTGCCGCCGCTGCTGCCACAGGCCGTGAGGAGGAGCAGGAAGAGCGTGAGGGAGATGCGCATGGAAGCAGGATACGGGCGGGGGCTCCCCCGTCGATAGGGCGCGGAGTTCCTCCTGGCGCGCATGGGCGATATCCTCCTGCGCCGCGGACGGGCCGTCCGCGTGACCGGAGTCCGCCATGCCCCCGAGAGATATCGTCGACCTCAGCCGCATCGATCCCGACCACGTTGCGCACACGATCGAGCAGATCCGCGAGTTCAACCCGCAGCGCTACGAGTTCGAGCAGCTCTCGCACATCGCCCTGGCCGACTTCGACACGCGCGAGGTCTGCGGCGTACTCGACATTCCCGAGGATCCGTGGTGGGCCAAGGGGCACGTGCCCATGCGCCCGCTGATGCCCGGCGTGCTGATGCTCGAGGCCGCGGCCCAGACCTGCTCCTGGTTCACGCACCAGGTGATCCCCGCCGACCAGAACCCGGGCAAGATCTTCGGCTTCGGCGGCATCGACGGCGTGAAGTACCGATCG